>DATCEM010000345.1:0-2102 GCA_036510175.1 Solirubrobacteraceae bacterium
ACCTTGTTGGCGACGTCGCCGTTGGCGGCGACACGGTCGCAGCCGAGGATCACGGCGTCGACCGCTCCTGTCCTGATCAGGCCCGCGGCGGCGCCGTCGACGATGAGCTCGTGGGCGATGCCCAGGCGCGAGAGCTCATAGACGGTGAGCCGTGCGCCCTGGAGGAGGGGACGGGCCTCGCACGCGATCACCCCGTCGAGCAGTCCTCGATCGGCGAGCTCGGCGATTACCGAGAGCCCGGTGCCGCGGCCCGGCCCGGCGAGCGCGCCGCTGTTGCAGTGGGTGAGCAGCCGGCGCCGGCCGCCGAGCAGGTCCGCCCCGTGGTCGGCCATGGCGGCGCTGGCGCTCTCCTCCTCGGCGTGGATCGCCAGCGCGGCGCCGCGAGCGGCGCCGGCCATCTCGCCGGCCGGGGCCGCGAGGGCGGCGGCGCGGACGCGATCGACGGCTCGAGCGAGGTTGACGGCCGTCGGCCTGGCGTCGCGCAGAAGCGCGGTCGCCCGGTCGAGCGCCTCCCGATCGGCGCCCGCAGCGGCGAGCTCGAGCGCCATCCCGTAGCCGCCGGCGACGCCGATCAGCGGGGCGCCGCGGATGGCCAGCCGCTTGAGGGCGCGGGCCACGTCCTCGGCGCTGCGCAGCGGGATCTCCTCCTCGCGCCAGGGCAGCAGGGTCTGGTCGAGCGCCCACAGGGTCTCGCCGTCGAAGCGCAGCGCGACGACGCCGGCGCCCGCGGACCGGGCGGAGATACTCGTCTCAGTGGACGTAGCCGTCCTTGCGTAGGAGCCGGTTCAGCGCCTTGATGAACTTCTCCCCCCCGGGGAAGAGGGGCTGACCCTTGAGGTGGTGGGCCTTGACTTGCGCGGCGAGATAGGACTTGACCTGAGCGCTGCGGCCGAGGAGATCCTCATCCGCGGCCCACGGCGCGATCAGTCCGAGGCCGTCGCTCAGATGGTGCTTGTAGAGGGTCAGCCACTTGGCCGCGTCCCTGGCGATGAGCTTCGGGTACGCGGAGGTCACCTTGGTGAAGCGCCGATCGGCGAAGGAGACGATCTGCAGCGGCGCGCCCGAGTCGGCGCAGTCGGTGAAGGCGCACTGGAATGAGGCGTCGGAGCTCACGAACTCGTAGCGGCCCCCCGCGCCGATAGGCTCGAGCTTGGCCTGCGCCATGGAGAAGTCGCGTTCGCTCTTCACGTAGGTCATCGTGCCCGGGTCGTAGGAAAAGACCTGCTCCACCGTGCAGCAGTTCGCCCCGCCGGTGAACAGGTCGAGGACGATGTCGGGCTCGCTCCCCGGCTCGAGGCCCAGCACGTGCACCGCCTGGTGCGAGCCGGGGTCGCAGGGAGTGCTGCTGGTGCACCCCGTCGAGGTCACCGGCGCGCTGTAGAGCACCTGGCCCGAGCGCTCGATGGTGAGCATCTCGTCGCTGATCGTGGGGCCGATGCTCCCCTGATAGCTGAACGTCGCCGTGACGATCCCCGCCGACGCCGACTGCGTCGCGGCGAGCGCCGCGGCCGGAGCGGCGACGAGAGCGGTCGCGGTCACGCACGAGAGCGTCAACGCTCGTCGCGCTGCGGTTCGGAGCATGCCATGACCTCCCTCGTCGTGCGCGGGCCTACTGCCCCGCGGCGCGGCGCCGAGCGGCGCCGTCGTCGCGAAGGCGGGATCCTACAGCCGGTTCTCGATCGACAGGGGCGCCGATTGGGCGGTCTCGGCCGCGGGCTCCTGGGTGGACTCGCCTTCCGGTCCCTCGATCCCCAGGGCCTGCTGAAGCTCACCCGACTGATACATCTCGGACACGATGTCGCAACCGCCGACAAGCTCACCCTCGACGAACAGCTGGGGGATCGTCGGCCAGTTCGACAGCGCCGAGAGCTCCTGGCGGATCCGCGGATCGGGGAGAACGTCGACGGCGGCGAACGGCTGGTCGAGCGACTCGAGGATCCCCGCCACGCGGGCGGAGAAGCCGCAGCCGGGTGCCTCCGGGGTGCCCTTCATGAACAGGAGCACGGGGTTCTCGCCGATCGCGCCCTTGATCGCTTCGCGAATTGGGTTTGTCGTCTCTTCGGTCATGGCTCCTCACTGGGCATGGTCTGGATGGACAGGGC
>DATCEM010000346.1:0-3355 GCA_036510175.1 Solirubrobacteraceae bacterium
TAGGGTAAGCGGCTCCGGGCCGAGCTACGGATAAACCCCGGAACCGTCAATCTAGGCACACCGACTTGCGCCGGTGTGGGGAGGAGGGAGCCCGAACCGGGCCCGAAGGCTGGTTCGAAGCTTCCGTCCATGGGTTCAGCAAGGGGTATGCCGACCGGCGATCGATTGGCGAACTCATTGATTTGCCGACAGGATCATGTTACAGCCTCGTTTCCCATTCCGAAGTTTCGCGATGAACCCTGACATTTGCGTCAGCCTGTGCCCCCCGTGCACACGCGCTCCGTCCTTAGCCTGACCCCGTATGGCCGATAGTCTGATCGTCATCAACGCAGACGGCCCCGAGACCCGCGTGGCTCTCGTGGAGGACGGCTATCTGGGCGAGCTCTACATCGAGCGCAAGCGCGAGCGGGGCATCGCTGGCAACATCTACAAGGGTCGGGTCGAGCGCGTGCTCCCCGGCATGCAGGCGGCCTTCGTCAACATCGGCCTCGAGAAGAGCGCCTACCTGCACGTTTCGGACGTGCGCGGCACCCCCGACGATCTCAAGCGGCTGTTGACGCCCGACGCCGGCACACGCCCCGACGACGAGGATGAAGAGGCGGCGGACGCCGCGCGGGTCGGGGCCGGCGCTCGCATCGAAGATCTCCTCAAAGAAGGCCAGGAGATCGTCGTCCAGGTCACCAAGGAACCGATCAGCACCAAGGGTGCCCGGGTCACCCGCTACGTCTCGCTGCCGGGACGCCACCTGGTCTTCATGCCCACCGTCGATCACGTCGGGATCTCCCGCCGCATCGGATCGGACAAGGAGCGGCGGCGGCTGCGCGAGATCGTCGATTCGATGCGCCCGGCCGGCTCGGGCTTCATCGTGCGCACGGTGGCCGAGAACGTCGCCGAGCGCGAGCTCAAGTCGGACATGGAGTTCCTCATCAAGCTGTGGAACGAAGTGGTGCGGCGCGCCGAGGGGAGCCGCTGTCCGGCGCTCATCTACAACGATTTGGATTTGCTGCTCCGCACGGTGCGGGATCTCTTCACCGCCGACGTCGAGAAGCTGATCATCGACTCGCGGGTCGAGTACGACCGGGTCAAGAAGTTCATCGCCGGGCTCATGCCGGACTTCACCGGGCAGATCGAGCTTTATGAAGGGAACGACCCGATCTTCGACGGCTATGGCATCGAGATCGAGATCGATCGGGCGCTCGAGCGCAAGGTCTGGCTCAAGTCGGGCGGCTACCTGATCGTCGACGAGATGGAGGCGCTGACCGCTATCGACGTCAACACCGGGCGCTTCGTCGGCAAGTCGAGCCTGGAAGACACCATCACCAAGACCAACCTCGAGGCCTCGCGCGAGGTGGCCGAGCAGCTTCGCATCCGCTCGATCGGCGGCATGATCGTGGTCGATTTCATCGACATGGATCGGCCGCACAACCGGGAGAAGGTCACCCGGTCGTTCAACGAGTACCTGCGCAAGGACCGCTCGAAGGCGGCGGTCACGCGCATCTCGGAGCTGGGCCTCATCGAGATGACGCGCAAGCGGACGCGCGAGTCGCTGCTGCACACGCTGACGGAGCCCTGCACCTCCTGCGAGGGCAAGGGCTACACCAAGTCGCGGCGCACCGTGACCTACGAGCTCTTGCGCGAGCTGCGCCGGCAGGGCGATCTGGTCGAGGGCGACACGGTGCTGGTCGAGGTCCACCCCGACGTCGCCCAGGTGCTGCAGACCACCGATCGGGCGTTTCTGGAGGAGATGGAGAAGCGCCTCCAGAAGCGGATCGTGATCAAGGCGCGCGGGTCTTTTCACGTCGAGGACTTCGAGATCCGCTCGCCCACCGACAAGGCCCCCATCGAGAAGTCGGAGGTGGCCGGCGCGGCGCGCGAGGACAAGGATGGTCCGGCTTCGTCGAAGCGGCGCCGTCGGCGGCGCCGACAGCTCGGGCCACCCTCCGAGGTCGAGGCGATGCTGGCCGAGGACGAGGCGAGCGCCATCGATCCGGAATCGCTGGCCGACGCTCAATCCGGCACGCCGGGCTCCGATCCCGAACCGACCTGAGGACGGCAGGGAGCGGAGTCGCCGGTGGTCCGGATCTGCTTCGTCTGCCTCGGCAACATCTGCCGGTCGCCCACCGCGGAGGCCGTGATGCGACACCTGGTGAAGGAGGCCGGGCTCGGCGACCGGATCGCGATCGAGAGCGCCGGCACGGGAGACTGGCACGTCGGCGGCGCGCGCGATCGGCGCAGCCGGGCGGTGGGGGCGGCCCGCGGCATCCCGCTGGAAGGCGAGGCGCAGCAGTTCACGCGTCCCGACTTCGAGCGCTTCGATCACGTGCTGGCGATGGATCGCGCCAATCGCGATGAGCTGCTGGGTTTGGCGCGCGACGATCGCGATCGGGCCAAGGTGCGTTTGCTGCGCTCGTTCGAGCCGGGCGCGCCGTCCGACGCCGAGGTCCCGGATCCCTACTATGGCGGCGCGCGTGGCTTCGAAGAGGTGTTCGACATCTGTGAGCGGGCCTGCCGCGGTCTCCTGGCGCACCTGACGCGCGACCACGGGGCCTAGGGTCACAGGTGGACGCAGGCGTGAAGGCGGCGGTCGGAGACGCGCTCAGCGGGGCGGTCACTGGCGCGCGCCGGATCGCAGGTGGCGACATCAACGAGGCCTACGAGATCGCGCTGGCCGACGGGCGGCGGCTGTTCGCCAAGACCAACCGGCGGTCGCCGCGCGGGATGTTCGCGGCCGAGGCGCGGGGGTTGGCCTGGCTGGCGGAACCGCGGGCGCTGCGCGTTCCAGAAGTGGTCGCCGCCTCCTCTGAAGATACCGGGCCGCAGTTTTTGGTCCTCGAGCTGGTCACAACGGGCGCCCCGGCCCCCGACTTCGACCAGCGACTCGGGCGCGGGCTGGCGGCGCTGCACCGCGCGGGCGCACCGGGCTTCGGCCTCGACCACGACAACTTCGTCGGGCGGCTGGCCCAGGACAACACGATGGCCTCCGACTGGGCGACGTTTTTCAGGGCGCGGCGCCTCGAAGCTCAGCTCGTGCTGGCGATCGACGGTGGCCGGGCCACCGCGCGGATGCGGCGGGGTTTCGAGCGCCTCTGGGGCGCGCTCGACGGGTTGGTCGGCCCGACCGAGCCACCCGCGCGCCTGCACGGCGATCTGTGGGGCGGCAACCTCCTCTGCGACGATCGCGGTCAGCCCTGCCTCGTCGACCCCGCGGTGTACGGTGGGCACCGCGAGGTGGATCTGGCGATGATGCGGCTCTTCGGCGGCTTCGGCGCCCGCGTCTTCGACGCCTACCAAGAGGCCTGGCCGCTGGCCGACGGCCACCGCGAGCGGATCGCGCTCTACCAGCTCTACCCGCTGA
>DATCEM010000347.1:0-4779 GCA_036510175.1 Solirubrobacteraceae bacterium
CGCCGCCGGCGGCGGCGGTCGCGCTGACCGCGACCGACCCCTGTCTGATCACCTTCACCAGCGGGACTACGGGCGAGCCCAAGGGCGTGCTCCACGGCCAGCGTTACCTTCCCGGGCAGCGGCTGCAGGCCGAGCATTGGCTCGATGCCCGGCCGGGCGAGCTGGTGTGGTGCACGGCCGCGAGTGGGTGGTCCAAGTCCGCACGTAATGCCTTCATCGCCCCCTGGCTCCGCGGCGCCGCGGCATTGCTCCACGATGCCCGGTTCGACCCGGCGGAGCGCCTCGAGATCCTCGCCGCCGAGGGCGTCAACGTCCTCTGCATGGCGCCCACCGAGTATCGCGTGATCGCCAAGCGCGCCGAGCTCAGGCCACTCCCGCGGCTGCGCGCGCTCGTCGCCGCCGGCGAAGCGCTCAACCCCGAGATCCTCCGGGTCTTCCACGAGAGCCTGGGCCTCGACATTCGCGACGGCTACGGGCAGACCGAGACCGGCCAGCTCACCGGGATGGCCCCCGGCGTACCCGTACGCCCGGGCTCGATGGGGCGGCCGCTTCCTGGCGTGGCGCTCAGCGTGCAGGACGGCGAGCTCGTGCTCGTCGACCCGGCGACCGACCCCACGTTCTTCCTCCAGCACCTCGGAGAGGACCCGCCGCCCGAGGGCACGCCATGGCGCACCGGCGACCGCGTGCACGAGGACGAGGACGGATTTCTCTACTTCGAGGGACGCGCCGATGACCTGATCATCTCCGCCGGATACCGGATCGGCCCCTTCGAGGTCGAGTCAGCACTCATCTCGCACGCCGCGGTGGCCGAGGCGGCCGTCGTGGGAGCGCCGGACGAGGAGCGTGGCTCGGTGGTTCGGGCCGTCGTCGTCCTCCGTGACGGCTTCGCGCCGGGCAAGGAGCTGGCCGCCGAGCTCCAGGAGCACGTGCGCCGGGAGACCGCGCCCTACAAGTACCCAAGGATCGTCGACTTCACCGACGAGCTGCCGAAGACCTCCAGCGGCAAGATCAGACGGGGCGAGCTGCGCAGCGCCAGAGGCACATGATCGCCCGAGCTCCCGCTACGCTGAGGTCATGCTCGAGCTACGTCCCGCCGTGGGTATCTGCGCCGGCCTCACGGAGGCGAGCTGGGATGTGTGGAACGAGCAGGCCATGCTCCTCCCGCTCAACTACCTTACGGCGATTCAGCGGGCCGGCGGCCTTCCCGTGATGGTCGCACCCGATCCGGAGCTCATCGAGGACCCCGATCAGGTCCTCGAGCGCCTCGACGGCCTGATCCTCGCCGGAGGGGTCGACATCGACCCCTCCGTCTACGGGGCCGAGGCCCACGAGGAGACCGAGAAGGGGAGCCCCCGCTTGCGCGACGACGCAGAGATCGCGCTCGTGCTCCGAGCCCTCGAGCTCGACCTTCCGGTCCTGGGGATCTGTCGCGGGATGCAGGTGATGAACGTCGCCTTCGGTGGCACCTTGCTCCAGCACGTCCCCGACCAGGTCGGTCACTCCCAGCACCGGCGTAGTCCCGGCACCTTCGTCGACTCCGAGCATGACGTCCGGCTCACGCCGGGGTCTCTGGTCGCGCGGGCGGCGGGCGAGGAGGTCCACCGCACCAAGTCCCACCATCACCAGGCGGTGGCGCACATCGGAGAGGGACTCGAGGTCACCGGATGGGCAACCCTCGACGATCTTCCCGAGGCCATCGAGGCTCCCGGCCGGCGCTTCGCGCTCGGCGTGCAGTGGCACCCCGAGGTCGGCGAGACGAGCCGGCTCATCGGCGCGCTGATCGACGAGGCCCGTGCCTACCAGAGCGCCCGAGTGCGGTAGTGGACCGCCGAGAAGCCGCCGCCGATGGGCGCCTGACGCTGCTGCCGCGGGCTGATCCACACGGCTGACGGCGCCGTAGAACCGGCATGTCCGTGACTGGCCGCACGCGCCTGACCCCGCTCGACGCTGCCTTCCTCGCCCTCGAGTCAGAGGACGCGCCGATGCACGTCGGCTGGGCGGCGTTGTTCGCCCCACCCGCGGAGGGCCCGCGGCCGAGCTTCGACGCGATCAGCGCCCATATCGCGGGCCGCCTGGGCCGCGCTCCCCGCTATCGACAGAAGCTGGCCGAGGTGCCGTTGGGTCTCGACGATCCGGTATGGGTCGATGATCCCGAGTTCGACATCGCGCTGCACGTGCGCCGAGCCGGTGGCGCGGACTTCGGCCAGCTGGTGGACGAGATCATGTCCGCCCCACTCGTTCACGATCGTGCGCTGTGGGAGCTGTGGATCGCCGAGCAGCTCGACGACGGTCAGATCGGTGTGGTCGGGAAGGCCCATCATTGTCTCGTCGACGGCCTGGCCGCTGTGGAGCTCATGGCTCTGCTCCTCGACATCGAGCAGGAGCCGGAGAACGATCCGCCGCAGGAGTGGTCGCCGGCACCGAGGCCGAGCGGACTCGAGCTCGTCGGCGGAGCGGTGAGCCACCACGTCGAGCAAGCACTCGATCTCGCCCGCGGGCCACTCGGATGGGTGCGTGAGCCGAGCCTCCTGCTCGACCTTCCCGGTCGAGCACAACGCGCCGCGCTGGCCACGGCTCACACCCTGGTGCCCACCGCCCCTTCGAGCCGGTTGAACGGGCCGATGGCGGCGGCCCGTCACCTCGCATGCCACGCGCGGCCGCTCGAGGACCTCAAGCTCATCAAGCGGCGCTTCGGGACGACGGTCAACGACGTCTTCCTCAGCGCAAGCACCGGCGCGCTGCGCGGGCTGCTCGAGCAGCGAGAGGAGCCGCTCTACGACGTCAAGGCCATGGTCCCGGTGAGCATCGAGAACCCCGACGAGCAGTGGGGCAACGGCATCGCCTTCCTCTTCCTCGTGCTGCCGTGCGAGGAGACCGACCCCGTCTGGCGTCTGCGCGAGATCCACGTCACCATGCGCGAGCGCAAGCGCACCCGCGAGCCCGAGGGGTCAGGTGCCCTGCTCGACGCGCTGGGCTACGCGCCCCGCACCCTGCGTCGCGTGTTCTCCCGGGTGCTCGCGAGCGCGCAGGTCTCCAACCTCACGATCTCGAACATCCCCGGTCCGCCGATGCCCCTGTACCTGATGGGCTGCGAGGTCACCCGCGCCTATCCCATCGTCCCCCTGACCCACGGCCACGGAATCTCGATCGGCATGACCACCGTAGGCGGCCAGGCATGCTTCGGCGTCTACGCCCAAGCAGAGCTCGCCGACGACGCCGACTTTCTCGCCCGCGGAATCGACGAGGCAATCGAGGACTTGCTGGCCCGCTGCCACGAAGCGCCCGACGAGGGCCACGAAGCACCAGGCGAGGGCCACGAAGCACCAGGCAAGGGCGCGGATCGACAGGAGTCCAAATCCTCGGCCGCCACCGGATCCGCGCCAACCGAATGAGCGCAAGCGAAATTCGGCAATGAGCGCAAGCGAAATTCGGCGAGTTCACCTTACGACCCGCGGCTCATAGCCCTCCTCGCGGATGACCTTCAGTACCTCCTCAGCGTGGGCGCTCCCGCGCGTCTCGAGCACGGTCTGCACGGCCGTCTCGCGCACGTGGAGATCGAAGCCCTCGCGAACGTGCTGGACGTCGAGCAGGTTCGCGCCGGCGGCTCCCATGAGCGCGAGGAGCCGGGCGAGCGCTCCCGGCCGGTCGGGAATGCGGGTCAGGAGCACGACGCGCCTTCCCGCCTGCGTCTCGTGCCGGCGCGCCACCTGAGCCAGGAGGCCGGCGTCGACGTTTCCTCCCGAGAGGATCACCGCCGTGGTCCCCGACTGCGCACCGGGAAGGCGACCGCCAAGCAGCGCGGCCACGCCGACCGCTCCCGCACCCTCGACGACGAGCTTGGCCCGCTCGAGGAGGAAGACCATCGCCTCGGCCACTTCTTCCTCGGAGACGACGACCACGTCGTCGACCCAGCGCGCAAGGAGCGCGAGCGTCAGCTCTCCGGGGCGCTTGACGGCGATCCCGTCGGCGATGGTCAGCGCTGACTGCACGTCGACCGGCCGGCCCGCCGCCAGCGAGGCGGGAAACGGCGCATAGGTCTCGACCTGGACTCCGATGACACGGATCTGGGGGCGCTCGGACTTCATGGCGATCGCCACCCCGCTCGCCAGGCCGCCCCCTCCGACGGGAACGATGACGCGGGCGAGATCATCGACCTGGGCGAGGAGCTCGAGGCCGAGCGTCCCCTGGCCGGCGATAACGTCGGGATCATCGAAGGGATGGACGAAGGCGAGCCCGCTCTCGGCCGCCCGCTCTCGCGCCGCCGAGAGGCACTCTTCGACCGATACGCCGGCGAAGCTGACTCGTGCGCCGAGCTGGGCGGCGGCCTCGATCTTCGCGATCGGCGCGGTCTCGGGCATGAACACCTCGCACGGCACGCCGCGTGCGCGCGCCGCGTAGGCGACGGCCTGGGCGTGATTACCTGCGCTTCCCGTGACCACGCCCGCCGCACAGCCCTCGCCGAGGGCGGCGATCTTGGCCAGGGCCCCGCGGAGCTTGAACGAGCCGGTCCGCTGTAGGTTCTCGGCCTTGAGCGCGACCGTCGCGCCGCAGCGCTCGCCGAGCGTGCGCGAGCTGAGTACCGGCGTCTCGCGAATCACCCCGGCACCGGCGGCGGCGGCGCGCCGGATATCGGCCGGAGAAGGCGCCTCTCCCGATTCCTCAGTCTCCAAGCGCCACCACAGCGTCGATCTCGACCTGCGCTCCGCGCGGCAGCGCGACGACCCCGATCGCCACCCGCGCCGGGGGGTCGTTCTCGAAGAACGACGCGTACACCTCGTT
>DATCEM010000348.1:0-13581 GCA_036510175.1 Solirubrobacteraceae bacterium
CATCGAAGCGGGGCATCAAAGGGGAAGTCGCTGCGGCTGACCGAGAACGACCGCACCCAGCAGTCGCTACCTGGAGGCTGCGGTGAGCAGCGACCCTGAGCCACTCCCGGTCTCGGGCCCCGAAGAGCAACGAGACACAGACCCCACAGGCGGCGCGCTGACCGACATCGCGCCCGCCGCCGAAACGCCCACGCGCCAAGATCGCCTGGCCGCGCTCGCTCCGATCTTCGCCTTCGACGTGGCTGGCCCCTTGGCCATCTACTACGGCGCCCGCCGGGCCGGCCTCTCGACGGTTGGCTCGCTTGTCATCAGTGGCGTGCTTCCCGCGAGTCGCGTCATCGCCACGATCGTGCGCCGACGGCGCGTGGACGTGATCGGCGCCCTGGTCCTGTCCGGGATCGTGCTTGCTAGCGCCGTAGGGCTGATCAGCGACAACGCCCGGCTCTACCTCCTCGACGGCCTGGTGCCGACCGTCGTCTTGGGCGGCGTCTGCCTGCTCTCAGTTCTCTGGGACAGACCCCTAATGTTTCGCATCGCCCTTGAGACCATGGGTCACGATTCACCCAAAGGCCGCGCATTCGAATCCATGTGGCGCTATCCAAGCTTCCGTCGAATATTCCGGGTGATCACCTTGGTCTGGGGCATCGTGTTCCTGCTCGAATCAGCTCTCCAGGCGTTCATCATCAAGACGAGCACGGTCAACACCGCCAAGACCACGTCGAACGTGCTACCCGTGATCGTCGTCGGGCTGACGCTCGCCTGGACCCTGGCGTACGGCAACGACGCCCGGCAGCAGAGCTGAACACGGCGCAATCGACCTGCGGCGACCGGGGCGCCGGCCGGTCCTGCCGCTCGCACGCGGTTGCGGAACCCGCTCGATGCACGAGCCGATTTCGCGGTTGTCGCAGACTTCAGGCTGTCTGGGTAAATCATAGGCAGATTTCTTCTAGTCGACTCTTGACTAGCCCGGTCCCGGGACCGTAGGATCGCCGCCGTGCAAACGAAAGGAAAGGCAGCGGCGCTTCCCCGGCGCGTCGACCTGACGCGTCTCGTCGTTCGACAACTTCCTGCTGCTGAAGCTGCGTGGCTCGAATGAAGGAGGTTCGCGGTGCCAGCGCGCGGGGTCTGACGGAGTCGGACACCGGTCGGTTGTTGCCAATAGTCGAAAGAGGAGATCGAATGTCGAGTTTCAAGCATCGCCCGACGAGGCCTAGCGCGAGGCCCGGGATCGCCGTGGTCCATCGCGCTCAGCGGGCTGTCGGCACGGCGCTCACGGTGGCGCTCGGAGCGCTGGCCCTCGCAGGGCCGGCCGCAGCGTCCCCAGGGCCCGCCCCTCCGAACACCGTGAGTGCCACCATCCCCCTCGGGACAGGGGCCGAGCCCCAAGGCATCGCGGTCGATCCTGTAACACACGAAATCTTCGCGATAAGCAACGCAGGCAGCACGTCAACGTGCTCCGCGTCCCCCTACCCCTGGTGCGGCACGCTATCGGTGATCGACCAGCGGACCGATACCGTGACCCACACAATCGCTCTGGGCCCCGGCAACTGGATCCCGCTCGGACTCGATCCGTACTCGGGGAAGGTCTATGTGGCGAGCACCAGCACCGCCCCCGGCACGCCCAACGGCATCATCGATGTCATCAGTTCGAGGACGGACAAGGTCATCGACTCCATGACCACGCCGAATGACCCGTACGCGATCGCGGTCGACCCGTACACCCACACCGTCTACATCGCCAACTACTGCGATCTGCTCGAACCGTCGTGCACGAACGGCAGCGTGTCGGTGATGAGCGAGCGGACGAACGCCATCATCGCCACGATCCCGGTCGGTGCCGTGCCTGAGCATGAGGTGTTCGATCCCGTCGAGCACGAGCTGTTCGTGTCGAACTACGGGGCCCTCAGCTCCGGCACCGCCACGGTCATCGACACCCGCACCAATACCGTGGCAGCCACCGTGCCGGTGGGGAACTCTCCGTGGGGCGAGTCCTTCGATCCCGTGACCGGGCGGGTTTACGTCGCGAACGTGTTCGGAGACGACGTGGCGGTGATCAACGCACGAACAAACACCGTCACGGACACGATCCCACTCCCCGACAGCGATAGCCCCATCTACGTCGTGGCTGACCCCGCCAACGGACGGGTCTACGTGTCACTGAGGGGCGGCACCGGGCTCCTCGTCATCGACGAGCGAACGAACACGGTGACGAGCAGTATCACAGCGGTACCCGAGGTGTACCAAGGTGTGGCCGCTGAAAGCCGACTGTACATGGAGAGTCGCGGTAGCAGCACGAGCAACGTGGCCAACCTGTCGGTCATCAAGGTCGCCCCGGGCTTCAGCTGGTGGGGCCCCTGGTGACCTGAGTGGCTCTCGCTGGCGCACGTCGTTTCTCCCGTATCCAGCTGGTCGGGTGCGAGGAGAAGCGGCGTGCTCCCGGGGCGGGAGCCCTCTCTACCCCGAGGCCGGCGGTGCTCATCCCCGACTGGAGCACTGCTCAGCCGGCACCAATAGAACCGCCCCCCGATCAATCAGGCGCGGAGGGCGGTTCGAATTCTTTGCAAAGGTGGAGACGGCGGGAATTGAACCCGCGTCCGCGGTCGCGTAAGAGGTGGCGTCTACGAGTGTATCCGGCGCTCTGATCTCGCTCTTGGCTCGCCACGCCGGCGGGGTTGCCAACAGCCAGCTCCCTGAAATGTCCTCGGATTGGCGGGAGCGATCCTCACCGAGTGGAGCCTGCTATCTGATCCCGGCGATCCCCACCGCAGGCTAGCGGGGGCCGAGAACTCCCAGGTTAGGCCTTAGGCCATAACGGGGAGGGCGTACTCATGTACGTCCGCACTTATTTTTTCCCGGGTGATTTACGAGGCCGCCCGGGAACCTCGACTCGCAACCACCCCCACGATCCGACCACGTCGAAGCCTGTCGTCCCCTGGGGGTATGTCTTGCTCCATTGTAGGAGATCCTGAAGAACCGGCCGGGGGCGAGCAGGCGAGTGCCACAATGGGGCCGTGGAATCGTCTTCTCCTTGGCTACCGCCCGCGCCCGCGGGGGTTCTCGACACCTCGACGGCGAGGTCATCCGCTCCGGCGGGCCTGATCGGGCCCGACGAGCCGCCCGAGCAAGGAGCGCCCTTCGAGGAGGAGCCGCAGCGGTCGTGGCGCAAGCGACTCGCCGCCCCCTTCGCGGCGCTGCTCGCCGCGCTGGCCAAGCTCAAGGCCCTGCTTCTCCTGCTCCCGAACCTCAAGCTCTTCACGACAGCGGGGACAATGGCCGTGTCGGTCGCCGCCTACAGCCTGATCTGGGGCTGGACCTTCGCCCTGGGCTTCGTGATCCTCCTCTTCGTGCACGAGATGGGTCACGTGATCCAGCTGCGGCGCGAGGGCGTCCACGCGAGCACGCCGATGTTCATCCCCTTCCTGGGCGCGGTGATCACCGCGCGCACGCTCGGGGACAACGCCGCCGCTGAGGCGCGAGTGGGCCTGGCGGGACCGATCCTCGGCGGCCTCGGGGCGGCGCTGTGCCTCGTCGTCTGGCGCATCACCGGTAATAACTTCTGGGAGGCGCTGGCCTTCGTCGGGTTCCTCCTGAACCTGTTCAACCTGCTCCCGGTCTCCCCCTTGGACGGCGGGCGCGCGATGGCCGCGATGGCGCCCGCCATGTGGTTCGTCGGGCTGGCGATGATGATCGCCTTCCTCTTCCTCACGCACTTCCGGAACCCGATCATCCTGCTCTTCATCCTCATCGGCGGCCTCGACTCCACCCGCCGCTGGAAGCTGCGCCGCGACGGCGGTGAGGAGCAGCAGGCCTACTACCGCGTGCGTCCGATGACCCGCGTGCTCGTCGCGGGCGTCTACCTCGCCCTCATCGCCGTGTTCGTCGTCGGCATGACCTCGACGAACCTCCACGCGTCGCTGTAAACGGCCGCGGGGCGGCGCCGAGGCGGGGGCCCACACGCGCCCGCCCAGCGCGCCCGGCGCCTCACCCCCCGCGCCCTACCGCGCCAGCTCGCGCGCCAAGTCCCGCGCCACGTCGCGCTCGCGGATCGAGTTGCGCTTATCGTGGGTGTCCTTGCCTCGGGCCAGGGCGATCTCGACCTTGGCGCGGCCGTCGTGGAAGTAGATCCGCGTCGGTATGAGGGTCCAGCCGCGCTCGGCGGTCTTGGAGATCAGGCGGGCGATCTCGCGGCCGTGGAGCAGGAGCTTGCGTTCGCGCTCGGGCTCGTGGTTGTCCCGGGCCGCGGGTCCGTAGGGCGGGATGTAGACGCCGATGAGCCACACCTCGCCGTCGCGGATGGCTGCGTAGCCGTCCTTGAGCTGCGCCTTGCCGTCGCGCAGGGACTTGACCTCGGTCCCGGTGAGAACGATCCCGGCCTCGAGCCGGTCCATGAGCAGGAATCGGTGCGAGGCCTGGCGGTTGGTCGCCACGTCACCGGAAGCCACTTTACGTTTGCCTGAGCCCTTGGCCATCTGCGTCACACCTCCACCGGGAGCAGGTCCACCCTACCTCGGGGTGCGTCGACTGACCCTACCTGGACGCGGACCTCGTCGCCGAGCCGGATCGCCCGTCCGCTGCGGGTGCCGACGAGCACGGTCCGGAGCTCGTTCAGCTCCCACCACTCTCCGCGCAGCCGGCGAACGGGGAGCATCCCCTCGAACGACGGGCCCTCCTCGCCTGACCCGAACTGGATGAACGCTCCCGCGCCCACGAGCCCCACCACCTCGCCCTCGAACACGGTCTCGCGTCCCAGCGTGCGCAGCGAGCGCTCGAGGAGGAAGCAGCGCGCCACGTCGTCGGAGTCGCGCTCGATGAACATCGCCTCGCGCTCGCGCCCGGAGGTCCATGTCCCCACCGCGGCCAGGCCACCCCGATCGGGGGGAACCTCGTCTCCCCCGACCACGGCGAGCAGCGAGCGATGACATATCAGGTCCGGGTAACGCCGGATGGGCGAGGTGAAGTGGCAGTAGCGGGGCGACTGAAGCCCTGCGTGACCGAGGTTGCGCGGGTCGTAGTAGGCCTGCTTGAGCGCCCGCAGGACGAGCCGCGTGAGCGCCCGCCGGCCGCGACCGCCCCGGTCGAGGACGTGGCGCTCGACGAGCTGGGAAGCCTCGCCGACGAGGTCGGCCGCCTGCTGCGGCGTGATCCCGCCACGCGGCAGCGCAGGAGTGGGGACCTCGAGCGAGGCGAGCTGGGCGAACAGCCGCTCGACGGCTGGGGCCTGCGGCCGCTCGTGGACGCGGAACAGGGCCGGCGCGCCGCGCTCGTCGAGCATCCGCGCCACCTGCTCGTTGGCGGCGATCATCAGGTGCTCGATCAGCCGGTGGGACTCGGTCTGGGGCACCGGCCGGCACGCCACGACGTGCCCAGCACGATCGAACTCGAACTCGGGCTCGGAGCCTCCCACCAGGAGCGCGCCCCGGGCCGCGCGCCGGGCCGCCAGCGCCGCCGCGGCCTCCCGGGCGCAGGTGAGCGGCTTGGCCCACGACCCGGCCGCCCGCTCGCTGCCCGCGAAGATCCGATCGACGTAGTCGTAGTCGAGCCGCTCGTCCGAGCGGATCACCGAGCGGTAGAACGACGCGCTGGCGACCGAATCCCCTCGCACCACGAGCTCGACCGTGACCGCGAGCCGGTCCTCGCCCGGTACGAGCGAGCAGGCGCGATTCGACAGCGCCTCGGGGAGCATCGGCTCGACCGCCCCCGGTACGTAGACGCTCGTGGCCCGACGGTACGCCTCGCGGTCCAGGAGCGTGCCCGGACGCACGTAGGCGGATACATCGGCGATGTGGACCCATACGCGCAAGGCGCCCTCTCCGAGCGCCTCGGCCGACAGCGCGTCGTCGAAGTCGCGCGCATCCGGAGGATCGATGGTGAACGTCGCCAGCGAGCGGAGGTCACGCCGGGCGTCGATGGTGGCGGCGTCGATCGGCGCCGCCGCCGCGTCGCGCGCCTCGTGCTCGACGGCGGGATCGAACGAGCGCCGCAGCCCGCGGTCGAGCATCAGAGCCTCGATCACGTCGCGGGCGACGTCCGGTCGCCCGATACGCCGAGCGACCTGGGCCCGCCCGGCGCCCCTGCCGTCTCGCCCCCCTCCCGGGCGTACGAGCACGAGGTCTCCGGCATCGGCTCGGCGATCGCGTGAGAGCGTCAGTCGCTGACCGCGCTCGAAGAAGGGCTCGGCGACGAGGAAGCGCCCGCGCCGTTCCAGCACCGCGACCGTGGCGGCGCGCGCGGGCCGCCCGCGCGCGCTCACCGTGCCTCGGCGGCGAGCGTCTTCAGCGCAACATTGAGCTGGCGGTCCACCCTGCTGCGCGAGTTCTCGGAGACGTAGACGTTCGGCTTCACGCCGGCGCCCTGCTTGACGCCACCGCCGCCCAGATTGCGTCCGTTCGGCGTGTAGTAGTAGCCGGCGACGATCTCGAGCACGCCGCCCCCGGGAAGCCCGAAGCTGTCCTGGAAGACGCCCTTGCCGAAGGTGTGCGTGCCGACCACGAGCGCTCGGTGGTAGTCCTGGAGCGCGGCGGTGACGATCTCCGAGGCCGACGCCGTCTGGCCGTCGACGAGGACGACAACGGGGATCTTCGACGAGATCGCGCCCCCGGTGGCGGTGAACACCTGGCGGGGCGTGTTACGTCCGTGGATCGAGACGATCGTCCCGGAGGGGATGAAGATGCTCGCGACCTTGATCGCCTCGTTGATCAGCCCGCCTCCGTTCTCACGCAGGTCGAGCACGATGCCCCGAGCGCCCTGATGGAGCACCTGCTGGACGTCGGAGCGGACCTGATCGCCGGCGCCCGACTGGTCGAAGGTGGTGAGCTGGACGTAGCCCAGCTTGACGCCGTGGTAGGTGATCGTGCGGTCGGCGGCGACGGGGACGGTGATGTGCGCGCGGGTGATCCGCAGGACCTTCCGATGGCCGCCGACCAGGAGGGTGAGGATCACCTGAGTGCCCGGGCGGCCCCTGATCAGGCCCTGCGCGAACGCTGACGAGCGGCCCGCGAGCGAGGTCCCCCCGACCGCGGTGATCAGGTCACCGGGGAGCAGGCCCGCGTGCGCCGCCGGGTAGCCGTTGAACACATCAACCACGCGCAGGCCTCGCTTGACCTGGGTCACGTCGACGCCGATCCCGTTCAGGTGCGGGACGCCGAACAGGCTCTTGTACTCCGCCGGACTGAAGTAGTGCGAGAACGGGTCGTGGAGGGACGTGATCATCGCCGCGAGTCCGGAGTTCGTGAGCTGGCTGCGGTTCACCGTCCGGTAGTAGTCGGCGTGGAGATCGTCGAGCACCTGGTGGACGAGACGAGCCTGGCTGTCGCTGACCACACCGCTGCGCAGCGGCGAGGGCAGCCACGTCGCGTGGCCACCGAGCCAGGTGCCGAAGACGAGCACGAGCAGACAGGTGAAGATCAGGGCGGCGATTCCCCGGACACGTGAGGAGCGTTGAGACATCCGGGAAGAGAGGGTAGGTGAAATCGGCTAGCTGGCGCCGAAGTCCCGGGCGCCACCGCCGACCGGGCAGTAGGCCTAGACGCGCAGGAAGCGGCGCAAGGAGACCCCTGAGCCGAGCGCCGAGATGGCCACGCCAGAGGCCATGAGGACGACGATGAGCCAGGCGAAGCCGATCGTCCGTGGCGCGGCGATCAGCGACCAGTTGCTCGCCAGCGGGTCGAGCAGGGCGATCTTGGTGATCGCGAGCAGGACGATGGCCATGGTGGCGCCGATCGCGCCGACGATGACGCCCTCGATGACAAAGGGCCAGCGGATGAACCAGTCGGTCGCGCCGACGAGCTTCATCACCTCGACCTCCCGGCGCCGGGCATACAGCGAGAGCCTGATCGTGTTCGCGATGAGCAGGGTCGAGGCAGCGACGAGGAGCACGGTCAGGGCGAAGAGGATCCATTTCACGTCGCTGGTGATGGTGAGGATCTTCTGCGTGTCCTCGGTGTGGTTGGAGACGTTCTTGATCGCCGGGTCGATCATCCCGAGGTGCCCTCCCGGTCCCTTGGGCGAGAGCTCGCCCCGGACGATGAGGACGTTGCCGGGGTTGTCGGGAGTGACGTGGAAGGTGTCGGGCAGCGGGTTCGTGCCGAGCAGCGCATAGGCGGCGGGATCGTCCTTGGACTGCTGAGCGAGCGCCTGCTGCTTGGACTCGAAGCTCACCGACTTGACGTGGGGCAGCGCGAGGATCTCCCTGTGCACCCGGGCGTCGTTGGCCGCGGTCGCCGTCGTCTTCATGTACACGTCGACGAGGACGCGGCCTCGCACGCTGTTGGCTGCGCCCGTCGCCGCCTGGAAGACGGGGATGAAGACCCCGAGCACGAGCATGGTCACGAGCACCGTGGCGAGCGCGGCGAAGCTCGGGGCGGCGTTACGGCGCATCGAGCGCAGCGACTCCCGGAGGAAGAAGCTCAGGCGCATCGGCGGCTAGACCTCGGGTGACTGGATACCCGCGCCGCGAAGCCGGGCGGCGAACTCACGCGTCGTCTCGTCGCGTGCGTAGAGCCCGGTGGCCTCGTCGCGGATGACCCGCCCGCGCGAGAGCTCGAGTACGCGCCGGCGCATCTTGTCGACCATCGCCTGGTCGTGGGTGGCGACGAGGACGGTCGTGCCCGTGCGGTTGATCCGGTACAGCAGCTGCATGATCCCGATGCTCGTCTCGGGGTCGAGGTTGCCGGTCGGCTCATCGGCCAGGAGCAGCGGCGGATGGTTGACGAAGGCGCGAGCGATCGAGACGCGCTGCTGCTCACCGCCCGAGAGCTGCTCGGGGTAGTTGTGGAGCTTCGTCGAGAGGCCGGTCAGGCGAAGGATGTCGGGCACCTTGTCGCGGATCTCGCGCCGCGTGCCCCCGGTGACCTGGAGCGCGTAGGCCACGTTCTCGTACACCGTCCGGTTGGGCAGGAGCTTGAAGTCCTGGAAGACGACGCCGAGGTTGCGCCGGTAGAGCGGCACCCGGCGACGGGTGACGTCTTCGAGGTCGCGGCCGGCGACCCGGATCGTCCCGTCGGTGCAGTCGATCTCCTTGATCAGCAGCCGCATCACCGTCGACTTCCCCGAGCCCGTGCTCCCGACGAGGAAGACAAATTCTCCCCGGTCCACCGAGAACGTCGCCTGGTCGAGCCCGATGTCGCCGCCCGCGTAGAGCTTGGATACCGCCCGGAACTCGATCACGGGAGCGCCCGGACCACTGCGCACGGGACGCGCGACCTTCTTGGCCCGCGTAGTCGGCGGGACGGGCCGGCGGCGGCTGCGGTTATGGGGCTCGGAGATGGGCATCTGGGGTCGCAGGAGCGTAGCGTGGCCCGCTGTCGCGTGGGGCCCTGATGGCGACCTTGCAACGGGATTTGCAGGCCGTCTGGACAAGACGGAGCGGTTCCCGGCTCCCGCCCGCTAACGTAGGAGCGTGCCCGAAATAACCACCGCCACGCTCCCCAATCGCCTGACCCTGCACCGAATCGCGATCGAAGGCACGCGAGCGGTGACGATCCTCGTGGCCTTCGACGCGGGCGCCCGCACCGAGCGCCCGGAGGAGAACGGGATGGCTCACTTCCTCGAGCATCTCGTGTTCAAGGGCGGCGAGAAGTACCCGAATTACCGCGACGTCAACGAGGCCGCGGAGCGCATCGGCGCTCAGCTCAACGCCTACACGAGCCACGATCTCGTCGCCTTCCACATCACCGCCCGGGCCGAGCGCGCGCTCGAGGCCATCGACCTGCTCACCGATTTCGTCGGTCGCCCGCGCATCGACGCCGACGAGCTCGATCGCGAGCGCGGCGTCGTCGTCCAGGAGATCGCGCGCGCCAACGACCAGCCCTCGATGCTCGCCGAGCATCTCATCGACCGGGCGGCGTTCGGCACCCACCCGCTCGGCCGGCCGGTGCTCGGGCCCGAGGAGCACATCCGCGACACCTTCACCCGGGACGCCATCATCGCTTTCCGCGAGCGGCGCTGGGCGGGAGAGCGGGGCGGCGCCTTCGTCGTCGGCAACCTGAGCGCCCTGCCCGCCAACGGCGCGCTCGAGGAGCTGTTCACCCGGTTCCCGACCCTCCCCGCCCCCGAGCCCTACGAGCCGGTGCCGGGCTTCGAGCCGGTCACGCTGGTGCAGGAGCGCGACTCCAATCAGTCGCACCTGCGCATGTCCTACCGGCCGGCGGTGGATGTCCGCGACCCGCAGTGGCGCGCCGCGCTGCTCATCTACTCGACCCTGCTCGGGGGAACCATGGGGTCACGCCTGTTCGACGAGATCCGCGAGCAGCGCGGACTCGCGTACTCGGTCCACGCCGCCGGGCACGCCTACGCGGATGTCCCGCTCCTGCAGCTCTCGGCGGGCCTCGACTCAGCCAAGACCGTCGAGGCCTACCAGCGAATGCGGGAGATCGTCACCGAGCTCCGCATCGATGGTCCGACCAAGGACGAGGTCGAGCGGGCCCGCGCCTACGCCGCGGGCGCGCGCGCGATCGCCTTCGAGAACACCGGGGTCGTCGCGCGCCAGGCCGCGCAGCAGGCGATCGTCTACCACGGCGATATCGACCCCGACAGCTCGATCGCGCTGCTCGACGGCGTGAGGTATGAGCAGGTGGTCGAGGTCGCTCGGGGAATCGCCGACGAGCTCTCGCTCGCCGTGGTCGGCCCGCACACGGCCGACGACTTCAGCTGAGCGAGAGTTGCCCCCGGAGCGTTCTCAGGCGAGAATCCTCAGGTGTGGAGACCGAAGGCGGCCTCAACCTCCGCGAGCTGAGGCGCTACATAGACCGGATAGGGGATCGCTGGCCGCTCGAGGAAGCGCTGCTCGGGGGCGCGCGCGTCGCCGACGAGCACGGAGCGCCGCCCCAGCGTGAGCGCGGTCCCGAGTTCATCGTGATCTTCGTCTCGGCGGCCTTCGACGGTGTTCCCTGGCTCGAACGCGTCTACCAGGCCGGCTCACTGTGGGACGCCCTGGAGATGGGCGACCAGGCCGACGTCCACTGCTACACCCCCGATGAGTTCGGACGCAAGCGCACCACCCTGCGCGCGGTCCGGGAGACCGTGCACGGCGGCGTCGACCTCCTCGCGGTCACGCGATAGAGACCATCCGCTCGATCGGCACCCGCGCCCGCTCGGCGGTGTCGACGGGAACCTTGACCTCGAAGCGCGACCCCGCGCCGACGTCGTCGCGCAGCGCGTCGCGCAGCTTCGGGAGCGTGATCATCTTCATGTACATGCAGTGCGCAGCCTCGTTGGCGGCGATGAACTCGGTGTCCGGGGCGGCGCGGCGCAGCGGATGGAGCATCCCCGTCTCGGTGGCCACGATCGCCGTGCCGCCACCGTTGCCCTCCCCCCGCTCGCTGGCATAGCGCAGCATCCCGCCGGTCGAGAGCATGTGTACGCCTTCGGAATCCACGTCTCCGGCGGCCACGTACTCCATCACGCTGGTCGAGCAGCCGCACTCGGGGTGGATGAGGAAGTCGGCGCCGGGATGGGCGGCCCGCACGGCGGTGATGTCCGCCGGCCGGATTCCCGCGTGGACGTGGCACTCGCCGTCCCATACGTGCATCGGGCGGCCTAGCGTCTTCTCCACGTAGGCCCCGAGGAACATGTCGGGCCCGAAGAGGATCGTGGCGTCGTCACCGTGCTCGCGGTAGATGTGCTCGACCACCGCGACGGCATTGGCCGAGGTGCAGCAGTAGTCGGTCAGCGCCTTGACCTCGGCGGTGGTGTTCACGTACATGACGACGATCGCGTCCGGGTGCCCGGCCTTCCATTGGCGCAGCTGGTCGGCGGTGATCGAGTCCGCGAGCGAGCAGCCGGCGTCGGGATCGGGGATGAGGACCCGCTTGTCGGGGCAGAGGATCGAGGCGGTCTCGGCCATGAAGTGCACGCCACAGAAGACGATGGTGCCGGCGTCGGCTCGCGCCGCCTGCTGGGAGAGCCCGAGCGAGTCACCGACGTAATCGGCGACGTCCTGGATCTCGGGGAGCTGGTAATTGTGGGCGAGGATCACCGCGTCCCGCTCGCGGGCGAGCTCGCGCACCTCGTCCTGGAGCGCCGGGATGTTCTCGAGCATGAGCGGTGCCGACATCGGGCCCTGTGAGTTCAGTACCGGAAGGTTCATGGGAGCGGCTCGAGGATGAGGGAGAAGTCCAGAGCGGGGGCGCTGTGCGTCAGGGCACCCACCGAGACGAAGTCTACGCCGGTCGATGCGGCGGCCCTGAGCGTTTCCAGGGTGAACCCGCCGCTCGCTTCGAGCTTCGCGCGACCGGCGACGTGGAGCACGGCTTGGCGCAGCTCGGGGACGCTCATGTTGTCGAGGAGGATCCACGGCGCCCCGGCCTCCAGGGCCTGCTCGACCTCGTCAAGGCTCCGGGCTTCGACCTCGAGCGGCAGTTCCGGCGCGGCGGCGCGCGCCCGGCGGACCGCCTCCCCTACCCCCCCGGCGGCCGCGATGTGGTTCTCCTTGATGAGGATCGCGTCGTAGAGGCCGGCGCGGTGGTTGCTCGCGCCACCAGCGGCGACCGCTGCCTTCTCGAGCGCCCGCAGCCCCGGCGTCGTCTTACGGGTGTCGAGGATCCTCGCGTCCGTTCCCGCGACCTCGCGCACGTAGCGCGCGGCCATGGTCGCGACCCCGGAGAGCCGCTGGAGGAAGTTGAGCGCCGTCCGCTCCCCCGTCAGTAGTCCCCGCGCGCTCCCTTCCAGGCGCAGGACGGGTCCGCCCTCGCGCCACTCCCCCTCCGGCGCGAGGCGCTCGATGCTCATCTGGGGATCGAGCGCCCTGAAGGTGGCCTCGGTGAGATCGAGTCCGAAGATCACCCCGGGAGCCTTCTGGGTGATCAGCGCCCGGGCCGTGGCGCGCGCGTCCACCGTTGCGGCGGTGGTGACATCGCCGGTGCCGAGGTCCTCGGCCAGCGCGCGGGCGACGGCGTCGCCGATGAGCTCGTCGTTGACGCTCATCGCGCTCACTGGGCCATAACCCTGATCGTGGCAAAGCTCGGATCGGCCGCCCCGTGCAGCCTCGCGCCCGCCGCCGTGAGCTCGCGCAGGTAGGCGATGACCTCGGGGGTCACGCGCTCGCCGGGGAGGAGCGAGGGCACGCCCGGGGGGTAGCCGGCGATGGCCTCGCTCGAGATGCGCCCGATCGCCTGCTCCACGGGGACGGACTCGCCCGCGCCGAGGAAGGCCTCGCGCGGCGGCACCACGGTGCCGTGCCGGGTCGCCGTCGGCGGGAGGAGCACGGCGCGGGCCTCCCCGGGACGCGAGATGCGCGGCACGGTCTCGGCGAAGTCGTGGGCGAAGCGCTCGAGCGTCTCGGGATCGGAGCCCAGGCCGAGCACGAGCACCATCGTCGCGTGGGTCGCCAGCTCGACGTGGATGTCGTAGCGGGCGCGCAGCGCGGCGGCGACCTCGTAGCCGGTGCAGCCCGTCCCGCGCACGTCGATGACGATGCGCAGGGGATCCCAGCCCGCGACCCCGGGACGGCCGACGAGCTCTTCGCCGACGACGGCGCATCCCTGCACGGAGTCGATCGCCGCGCGCGCCTGCGCCGAGGCGGCGAGGCTGCGGTCGAGCAGCGCCTCGCCATGGACGGCGAGCTGGCGCCGGGCGGCGTCGAGG
>DATCEM010000349.1:0-5720 GCA_036510175.1 Solirubrobacteraceae bacterium
CGCCGCCGCCCGACGAGGTGCCGCCGCCCGTGGCGCCCGTGGTGGCCTCGACGCTGACCTGCACGCGGCTGTAGTCGACGCGCCGGTTCAGCGAGCGCAGCGACGCCTGCTCGCGGGCCATGGTGGCGTTCTCACCCGCGATCTGTGCCCGCAGGCTGTCGATCGTGGTGGTCAGCGTGGCCCCCGCGAGCTTCACGCGCAGCCGGGCGAGGGCGGCCGTGGCGTCGGCGATCTGGCGCTGGGCGGAGACGAACGAGGAGCTGACATCCTGCGTGGCGTCGGTGCGGGACATCACGCTCGCGTAGTGCAGCCGGGAGAGATCGGTAAGCGTCTGCTGGAGCTGCGCGCTTGGTATCCGGAGCTGGAACTGTGCGCTCGCCCCCGGACCGCCGGTGCTCGAGACGGTCGAGCTGTCGACGATCCCGTCGACCGTGCCGACCACGTCGAACACCTCCTGGGCGACGGCGTCGATCCGGCTCGCCCGAGCGCCGAGCTCGAGCGTCGAGGACTGGACGATCTTGCGGCCGTTGGGAACGGGGGCCGGCGAGAGGGCGCCGCTGCTCGAGGTGCCAGTGCCCACGCCGGAGCCGGTGGCGGCGGAGCCACCCGTTCCGGCCGACCCGCCGGTGCCGGAGTCCGACCCGTTTACGGTGGTGGCGGTGCCGGCGCCAGGGACCGTCCGCTCGGGTGCCGGGATCACCGCCGCGGGCGGCGTGGCCTTCGCGCTCGGCGCATAGATGTCCTGGGGGCTCCCCTTCTTCACCCCGCCGGCGATGGCGCCCACCGCCTTCGACACCGCGCTCGCATGAACGGAGGCCGGGGGCCGCGCCGGCACACGGGTCACCGCCGCCAGATTCTCGGCCGTCGGCGCCCCGCCCCCCGACGTCAGGACCACCACGGCGACCACCACGGCCGCGAGCGCCGTGCCAGCCGTCCCGAGCATCGGCACGAGGCCCCACCGGCGCCAGCGTCCACCGCGGGCCGAAGCGGGCGGGCCGGCCGCCGAAGCGCCACCGCCCCCGGCCGCCGTCCGCCCGAACCGCGTCTCCACGCGCCGGTCGAGCTCGGCCCCGAACTCGGGCCGCATCCCTTCGGGGCGGTCCGCGGACAGCAGCAGGGCCAGCTCGGCGAGCTCGGCGAACCGCGGCGCGACGGGCTCGCCGGCCAGGGTCGCGTCGATCGCGTCGAGCTGCTCGGCGATCTCGGGGTCGATCAGCTCGTCTTCACGGGGTCGCATCGCAGGCCTTTCTCAGCTTCTCAATCGTTCGGTGGAGCATCGTCCCCGCGTTCGACTCGCTCACGCCGAGCACGCGCGCGACCTCGGCGTTGGACAGGCCGGCATGGAACTTCAGGGCGATGAGCTCGCGGTCGCGCGCGGGCAGCGCGGCGAGGGCGGCGCGGACCGTCGTGCGCCGCAGCGCGATGTCGGCGCCGTCCTCCGGCTCCGCGGCTTCGACATCCTCGGGGTCGGTGACGAGCGCCGCGAGCCGCCGGCGGCGTCGCAGCTCGTCGAGCGCCGCGTTGCGGGCGATGCCGAAGAGCCACGCCCGCTCCTCGCCGCGGCGGCGGTCGAAGGTCCGCCGCCGCCGATAGGCGCGCTCGAAGGCGAGGGCGGTCACGTCCTCGGCCGCCACCCGGTCGTGGAGCAGCGTCGCGACGTACGCGTAGACGTCGTCGCGGCTCGTGCGATAGAGCGCCTCGAAGCGGCCCCAGGCGTCCTCCAGGGCGTCCGTTTCGGGCGCTGTCAGCGTCTCGCTCACGGACCCACTACGGGGCTCGCGACGATCCGTCACGGCGATGTGGGGGCGCAAGCCTCGCATCCGGCCGATATCTTCCTCTCGTGCGCTCGCGTCTCGTGTCCCTCCTGCTCGCCGCCGGGGTCGTCGCGATCTCGGGTCCCAGCGTCGCGACGGCGGCGACGCATGCCAAGCCCAAGAAGACACACAAGAAGAAGGCGCCGACCCTCGCTCAGAAGATCCAGGCCGCGGTGACCGTGGCCGAGCGATCTCCCGATCTGTGGGCGACGGTGAACCAATGTGCCTCCACCCCCACGCTGGACACGGTGGGGATTCGTGGCCAGATGCCGAGCCTCGGCTACGCCGCCACCCTTTCCATGGACATCTCGGTCTTCTACTGGAACGGATCCACGTTCCAGCCCACCGACGCGACCAAGAAGGTCACGCTCGGGAAGGGGACGCACGGCATCCACCAGGATGGCCTGAACTTCACCTTCGTTCCCCCGGCGCCGGGCACCACTTCCCTATTGCGGGGGACCATCACCTTCGAGTGGACGATCGGCACCAAGGTGGTCGGCAAGGTGACGCGCAACACCGGTCACGGCTACGCCAACGTCGGCTTCTCGAACCCGCCCGGGTTCAGCGCCGGCACCTGCACGATCATGTAAGGCCCTAACCGGCCTGCGGCAGGATGAAGCGCTCGACGGCGACCGCGAATCCCTCCTGCGCGTTCGATGTCGTCACCCGGCGGGCGGCGCGCTGCACCTCGGGGCCGGCGTTGCCCATGGCGATGCCGAGACCCGAGTGGGCGAACATGAGCACGTCGTTGGGCATGTCGCCGATGGTGGCGATCTCGTCGGTCGAGAGCTTGTAGCGGGACGCCAGCCACCGGGCGACGAAGCCCTTGTTCGCGTCGGGATGGGTGACGTCGACGTAGTAGGGCTGGGAGCAGGACGCCGACACGTCATCGCCGAAGCGGTCGTGGGCGGCCGCGGCGGCGGCGGCCACCGCGTCGTGGTCGTCGCTCACTCCGACGAGCTTGGCCACGCCGGACTCGAGGCCGGCGTAGCTCTCGACCACGGTCGGGTCGAACTTGACCGTTGCCGTCTCACGGTCGACGTGCGGACCCTTCGGGTCCTGGACGTACCAGTCGGCGCCGCGATAGAGCCAGACGCCGAGCTCGTGGCTCGCGAGCTCCTCGATGATCGGCCCGACCAGCTCCTGCGGAATCACCCGCTGCTCGATCACCTCGAGATCCCCGTCCGCGATCACCCCTCCGTTGAAGGCGGCGATCGGCGTCGTCAGGTGCAGCGGATCGACGAGCATCGCCATACCCCGGGGCGGCCGGCCGCTGGTCACGGCGAAGCGGATCCCCGCCTCCCCCAGCCGGGCCACGGCGGCGATCGTCCGCTCGGTGAGCACCTTGTCCGGGGTGACCAAGGTGCCATCGACGTCGGCGAGGACGAGCTTAATACTCACGCCACAACTCCTCGAGTTCGCCGCCAGGCGAACTCGCAAGCGACGACGAAGTCGTCGCCGTTCGCCGCCAGGCGAACTCGCAAGCGAGGACGAAGTCCTTGCCACTCACGCCTTCTGCTCGGCGTGCCCGCCGAACTCCGCGCGCATGGCGGAAAGGATCTTGTCGCTGAACTGGCCGTTGCCCCGGGACTCGAAGCGCTCGAGCAGGGCGGCCGTGATCACCGCTGCCGGCACGCCGAGGTCGATACCGGCGATCACCGTCCAGCGCCCCTCGCCCGAATCCGACACCCGCCCGGAGAAGTCCTCGAGGTCCGGCGAGCGTGCCAGCGCATCGGCCGTGAGGTCGAGGAGCCAGGATCCGACGACCGAGCCCCGGCGCCACACCTCGGCCACCTCGGCCACGTCGATCTCGTACTGGTAGGCCTCGGGATCGCGCAGCGGCGTCGTCTCGGCGTCGACCTCGGCGGTGCGCTTGCCCGCGTCAGCGTGCTTGATGATGCTCAGGCCCTCGGCGATCGCCGCCATCATCCCGTACTCGATCCCGTTGTGGACCATCTTCACGTAGTGCCCGGACCCGCTCGGCCCGCAGTGGAGGTAGCCGTCGGGAGCCGTGCCGTCGGTGCGCGTGCGCGCCGGGGTGGGTTCGGCCGCGCTTCGTCCCGGGGCGATGGTCTTGAACAGGGGATCGAGGTGCTCCACGGGCTCCTGCTCGCCGCCGATCATCAGGCAGAAGCCGCGCTCGAGCCCGAAGACGCCGCCGCTCGTCCCGACATCGACGTAGTGGAGGCCCTTCTCGGTCAGGGCCTTGGCCCTGGTGATGTCGTCGCGGTAGTAGGAGTTGCCGCCGTCGATGACGATGTCGTCGGGGTCGAGTAGGGGCACCAGCGCGTCGAGGGTCGACTGCACGACTCCCGCCGGCACCATGATCCAGATCGCGCGCGGCTGCTCGAGCTTGGCCACGAAGTCCTCGAGGCTCGTACCCCCCACGGCTCCCTCCTTGGCGAGCGCGTCGACGGCCTCGGCGCTCACGTCGTAGGCCACGCAGTGGTGGCCGTCGGCCATCAGGCGGCGAACGAGGTTCGCCCCCATCCGCCCCAGGCCGATCATGCCGAGCTGCATGGGATTGTCGGTAGCCATCTCAGTCTCCCTTGCTCTTCAGTTCGCGGTAACGGTGGATCAAGTTGTTGGTCGAGGAGTCGTGGTTCAGGGTCGGCTCCTCGGCGCTCTCGAGCTCGGGGATGATCGCCGCCGCGAGCACCTTGCCGAGCTCGACTCCCCACTGGTCGAAGGAGTCGATGTCCCAGATCACGCCCTGGGTGAACACGCTGTGCTCGTAGAGGGCGACGAGTGACCCGAGCACGCCCGGCGTGATCACTTCGGCCAGGAGCACGTTCGAGGGCCGGTTGCCCTCCATCACCCGGTGGGGGACGACCGACTCGGGGGTGCCCTCGGCCCGCACCTGCGCCGCCGTCTTGCCGAAGGCGAGCGCCTGGGCCTGGGCGAATACGTTGGAGGTGAGGATGTCGTGGTGCTCGCCAAGCGGATTGAGCGACTTGCCGAACCCGATCAGGTCGACGGGAATGAGCTTGGTCCCCTGATGGATGAGCTGGTAGAAGCTGTGCTGGCCGTTGGTGCCCGGCTCGCCCCAGTAGACGGCGCCCGTCTCCAAACGGGGGGGCTGTCCCCCCGCGCGGACCGACGCACCCGCCCCATCGACCGGCTCGCCGGCCAGCGTCACGTGCTTACCGTTGGACTCCATCGTGAGCTGCTGGAGGTAGGCGGGGAAGCGCTTCAGATACTGGTCATAGGGCATGACGCCCGCGGTCTGGGCCCCGAAGAAGTCTCCGTACCACACGGCGAGGAGCCCCATGAGCACGGGGAGGTTCTCGCGCAGGGGGGCAGTCAGGAAATGCTCGTCCATGGCGTGGAAGCCGTCCAGCATCTCGCGGAAGCGCTCCGGGCCGATCGCCACCATCGTCGAGAGCCCGATCGCCGAGTCCATCGAGTAGCGCCCGCCCACCCAGTCCCAGAACCCGAACATGTTCGCGGTGTCGATGCCGAAGGCACGGACGCGCTCGGCATTGGTGGAGACGGCGACGAAGTGCTTGGCCACCGCAGCCTCGTCGCCGAGGGCGTCGATCACCCACTGCCGCGCCGACTTGGCGTTGGTGATCGTCTCCAAGGTGGAGAACGTCTTCGAGGAAATGATGAACAGGGTCTCCGCCGGCTCGAGGTCCCGGGTGGCCTCGACGAGGTCCGTCGAGTCGACGTTGGAGACGAAGCGGAAGGTCATGTCCCGCTCGGAGTAGTGGCGCAGCGCCTCGTAGGCCATCACCGGTCCGAGGTCTGAGCCGCCGATCCCGACGTTGATCACGTTGCGGATGCGCTTGCCCGTATGGCCCTTCCACTCTCCGGAGCGGACCCGCTCAGAGAAGTCGGTCATCTGGTCGAGCACGCGGTGCACCTCGGCCACGACGTCCACCCCGTCGACGACCAGGGACTCCC
>DATCEM010000350.1:0-3901 GCA_036510175.1 Solirubrobacteraceae bacterium
CACGACGTCGGTTTCGAGGTGATCGCGACCGGAGGCACGGCGATGGCGATCGAGCGGATGGGGGTCCCGGTGCGCCGCATCAACAAGCTCCACGAGGGCTCCCCGCACGTGCTCGACCTGATCCGCAAGAGGGAATGCGACCTGGTCATCAACACCCCGAGCGGCAGCGGCGCGCGCGCCGACGGCTACGAGATCCGCGCCGCCGCCATCGCCCACGGCATTCCCTGCATCACGACGATGGCCGGCGGGATGGCGGCCGCCCGCGCGATCGGCGCCGCTCGGGGAGGCGAGCCCGAGGTGCTGTCCCTGCAAGAGATCCACGCCCGCGCGAGCGGCATCCGTTGAGCGCCGATCCTTCGGAGACTGCCCCTGCGCGCACGCTGGCACCCTTCGGGCGGCGCCCAGCCCGGGTGCTCGAGCGCCGGGTGTACGGCGCGTACATCGTGCTCCGGTGCGCCGATCCCGACGGGCCACGCCCGCAGGCGGGGCAGTTCTACATGCTCGCCGCGGGAACCTGGGGCGGGGGGGCTGGCGAGCGCCCGTTCCTGCCGCGCGCCTTCAGCGTCCTGCGGGCGGGCGCCGGCCACGGGCTCGAGTTCCTCATCGAGGACATCGGTCCCGGCACCCATCGGCTGTGCGAGCTCGAGCCCGGCGATGATCTCCTGCTCGTGGGGCCGCTCGGGGTCGGATTCACCGCCCCCGCCGACGGCCGCCGCCCGCTGCTCGTGGGCGGCGGGGTGGGCATCGCGCCGCTGGCCATCTGGCAGGACGAGCTCGGCGCCGCGCCGGCGCTCCTCGGCTTCCGCGATGCGCCCCGCGCCGAGGGCGCGCGGCTCCTCGCCGACCCCCGGGTGAGCACCGACGACGGCAGCTCCGGGCATCACGGCCTGGTCACCGATCTCCTGCGCGAGGAGCTCGACAACGATGGCCACGCGACGGTCTACGCCTGCGGGCCGCCGGCCATGCTCGAGTCGGTGCGCGTGCTCTGTGAGGAGCGCGGGACCCCGGCGCAGCTGGCCCTCGAATCAGGGATGGCGTGCGGATTCGGCGCGTGCTTCGGCTGCGTCGTGCCGACCCGTCACGGCTACGTGCGACTGTGCGTGGACGGCCCCGTGCTCGACGCCGCGGAACTCGACACGGCCCTGGTGGCGGGAGCGGGACATTGACCGATCTCTGTGGGATCGAGCTCGCCCATCCGATCATCAACGCCTCGGGCACCTTTGACGCGATCGCCGCCCGGCGGGTGTTCGGCGACGCGCTCATCGAAGCGTTCCCCTTCGCCGCCTTCGTCTCAAAGACGGTGACTCTCGCGCCGCGCGAGGGCAACCCGCCGCCCCGGCTGTGGGAGACCGCGGGCGGTCTCATCAACTCGATCGGCCTGCCGAACAAGGGCCTCGAGCGCTATCTCGCCGAGGACCTCCCGCAGCTCGCGACGCTGCCCGTGCCCCTGATCGTCAACGTCATGGGCTTCACCGCCGAGGAGGTCGCCGAGCTGGTGAGCGCGTTCGCTGAGCGCGAGGAGGTCACCGCGCTCGAGCTCAACGTTTCCTGCCCCAACGTCGAGACCGGGCTCGTCATGGGGGCTGACCCGAATGAGGTATCCGCCCTGCTGGGGCGGGTGCGACCGCTGACCGAGAAGCCCCTGATCGTCAAGCTCACGCCCAATGCCACCGACGTCGTCGCCGTGGCCCGGGCGGCCCAGGATGCGGGCGCGAGCGCCGTGTCGCTCATCAACACGATTCGGGGGATGGCGCTCGACCCGGTGTCGGGCCGACCGTGGCTCGGAGGGAGGACCGGCGGCGTGTCGGGCCCCGCGGTCCGGGCGGTGGCGCTGGCGCAAGTCCACGCCGTCGCTGGCGGGGTGGACATCCCCATCGTGGCCATGGGCGGCGTGCAGCGCGGCAGCGATGCCCTAGACCTCATCCGGGCCGGCGCAACCGCGGTCGCCGTGGGTACGGAGAACTTCCGGGATCCGGCTGCGGGGGCTCGAATCTCGGAGGAGCTAGCGACCCTCGCTGCAAACAGCGGCCTTTCCCGGAATCACACCCCGCTTAATTGCTAACAGCGTATAAAACACCCTGCAAAGCAACTGGATTACCGTAACCAGGCTCGATATGACTCGACCTCAAGCTGAGGTCGAGTCGAATCTTGAGAGAAGCCCTTGAACGCCCGCGCCCACGATGTAGACTCGCCGCCCATGCCGCCGGTCAGCGACTCCGCCACCAAGCACATCGCTGCACCGGAACGATCGCTGCTCCAGCGCATGGATGCGCTCCAGCGAGCGAACGATGTGCGCACCCGGCGGGCGAAGCTCAAGCGCGACCTCAAGGCGGGCCGTCAGCCGATTCACGAGCTCCTGCTTCAGCCGCCCGAGTACCTGGAGACGGCAAAGGTCTTCGACCTCCTCCTCGCCGTACCCAAGTACGGGCGGGTGAAGGTGAACAAGATTCTCACGCAGTGCCGGATCTCGCCGAGCAAGACGATCGGCGGGCTCTCCCAGCGCCAGCGCGCCGAGCTCGTCGCGCTGATGCGGCGCTAGCGGCCGCGCCGCGCGGGTGAGGAACGCCAAGGTCTTCGTGATCACCGGGCCCTCCGGGGTCGGCAAGGGCACGCTGATCAGAGGGCTGCTCGAGCGCGTCCCCGAGCTTGAGCTGTCGATCTCGGCGACCACCCGCGAGCCGCGTCCCGGCGAGCGCGACGGCGTCGACTACCACTTCCTCACCACCGACGAGTTCGAGCGCCGCGCGGGCGCCGGCAGCTTCGTCGAGCACGCCACCTACTCGGGCAACCGCTACGGGACGCTGCGCTCAGAGCTCGAGCGCCGGATCGACGCCGGCTCTCCGGTGGTGCTCGAGATCGAGGTCCAGGGCGCTCGACAGGTCCGCGAGGCGATGCCCGAGGCCGTCGCCGTGTTCATCGCCCCGCCGTCCCGCGACGCGCTCCGGGCGCGCCTCGTGGGTCGTGGCACCGACGCCCCCGACCAGGTCGACGAGCGCCTGCGGACGGCCGACCGCGAGTTCGAGGCACAACCGGAGTTCGCCCATGTGATCGTCAACGACCGACTCGAGCAGGCCACCGACGAGCTCGTGGGGATCGTGGGAGGAGCGCTGGGCCAGGGCGGCCCGCCCGCGCATTAGCGCACGCGCAAGGCAAGTGCTAGCGCCCCCTACCCCTGCTCGCTACCCTTGTCTGGCCCCCGAACACGAAGGAAACCGAAACTCTTGATCTCTCCCCGCATCGACAAGCTCATCGAGCACGCCGATTCCGACTACGCGAGCGTGATCATCGCCGCCAAGCGCGCGCGTCAGATCAACTCGTACTACCACAACCTGGGGGAGGGCACGTTCGACGAGTTTCCGCCGCCGATGGTCGACACGCGCTCGAAGAACTACCTCACGATCGCCCTTGAGGAAGTGGCTCAGGGCAAGCTGAAGTACCACTACCGGTAGGAGCAGCGCGTGGCCCGGGTGCTCCTTGGAGTGAGCGGCGGGATCGCGGCATACAAGGCGCTCGAGACCGCCCGTCTCGCCGTCCGGGCAGGGCACGCCGTACGGGTGATCCAGACCGAGGCGAGCGTGCGCTTCGTCGGCAGCGCCTCCTTTCAGGCGATAACCGGGGCCCCGGTGCTCCTCAGCGAGTTCGAGCCCGACGCCGCTCGGGGGGCCTATCCGGGCGAGCCGGTTCCCGATCGGGCGCCGATCAGCCATCTTGCGCTGGTGGAGCGCGCGGACGTGTATCTGATCGCCCCGGCGAGCGCCAACACCCTGGCCAAGCTCGCGCACGGTCACGCCGACAATCTCCTGAGCACCGCGGCGCTCGCGGCCGCCTGCCCCGTCGTCGTGGCGCCGGCGATGAACGCGCGCATGTACGACCATCCGGCGACCCAGGCCAATCTCCGCCT
>DATCEM010000351.1:0-2610 GCA_036510175.1 Solirubrobacteraceae bacterium
GCGCGCATCGCCCGCACGCCGCAGGCGGGGTCGGTGATGCGCTGACCGATGAGCACGCTGATCAGAGCACCGAAGACGATCACCCCGGCGTGGCGCACAACGTCGGTCGTCAGCTCGGCCCCGAGCCGGCGCGACCCCGACACGAAATCGGCGCGTCCGGACACAATCGGCTCGATCACCCGCCCCAGCTCCTCCGGCTCATACTGCCCGTCGGCGTCGAGGGTGGCGATCACCTGAGCGCCCCGCGCGCGGGCGAGCCAATAGCCGAGCCGGAGCGCCGCGCCCTGACCGCGGTTGACCTCCACGTCGCACACGAGCGCACCGGCCGAGGAGGCCATCTGCGCCGTCGCATCCCGCGCGCCGTCAACCACGACGATGACCTCGCTCGCGAGACCGGCCGCCTCGCCCGGAATCTCGGCGACGACCTGGGCGACCGTCGGCTCCTCGTTGAAGGCGGCGATGACGATGGCCAGCGGCGCGCCCGCTCCGGGCGGATGAGCGGCCAGGAAGGCGGCGGCGGCGGCGCGCTCCTCGGGGCACAGGCGGGCCACCTCGGCCTCGATGGCGAATGGTCGCGTGTCCATCACCATCAGCGCGGAGCGGCCAGGACGTCGAGGTCGGCCTGTGACCATTCCTCCCACACGCCCTCGAGCCCGCCGGCCAGGTCGTAGCGGGGCGACCATCCGGCGGCCCGCGCGCGGCTGTTATCGACGATGACCGCGGGCATCTCTCCGGGCTTGCCGGCACCGTGGCGTACCGACACGCTGGCGCCGGAGACCTGCTCGACGGCGTCGACGACTTCGAGCACGGACAGCGACGTGCCGGTGCCGATCACCGTGGGACCGCGCCACGATTCGTCGGTGAGCGCCAGGCGCATGGCGGCGACGATATCGCTGACGTGAACGTAGTCGCGGACCTGCGTACCGTCGCCGTAGATCTCGAACGTCCCGTCGGTGCGAATCACCCGCATGAGCCGGGCAACAATGCTGTCCTTGGCCTGCATGCCCGGCCCGTAGGCATTGGTCAGCCTGAGAGCGGCGCAGCGCAGCCCGAGGGTCTCCGTGTACGCGGACATGAGCATCTCGGCGGCGGCCTTCGTCGCGCCGTACGGGGTAAGCGGGCGCAGCCTCGAGGATTCCGAGATGGCCGCGCCCTCCATCGGCCCGACGACGGCGTTGGTCGAGGTGAAGACCAGTGTCCCCACCCCGGCGACCCGCGCGGCCTCGAGCAGGGCCGCGGTCGCCGTGACGTTGGTGCGCTGGGTGAGCTCCGGCTGCTCGACGGACTTGAGCACCGAGGTCACCGCGGCGAGGTGGACGATCGCGTCGATCCCGCCTTCGAGCGAGGCCGCGATGGTCTGCGGCTCGGCGAGGTCGCCGATGACGATCTCGACCGCGGGATCGGGGTGGGGCTTGAGATCGATCACCCGGACGTGGGCGCCGGCCGCCGTCAGCTCAGCGACGACGTGCCGGCCGATGAATCCCGAGCCGCCGGTGACGAGGATCCGGCTCCCGCTCGTCGAGTCAGTCGGCCCCATCGGGGCTAAGCCAATGCCTTTGCCGAGCCCTTGCGCTGGATCCACTTCGAGCTGCAGGGGATCTTCGACTTATCGCAGCGATCGGCGTAGGCGCGGGCGATCTCCGTGACCTCCGCGAGCAGGTCGTCCTCCAGGCGGATCGGGTCCAGGCCGAGGTCGACGAGATGCTGGTTCTCGACGAAGAGCTCGTTCTCCGCCGCCTCCTTGCGCGGGTTATCGACATGGTCGACCTCGGCGCCGGTGAGGCGCGCGACGAGCTGGGCGAGATCCTCGATCCGGTGGGTTTCGGTCATCTGGTTGAAGACCCGGACCCGCTCGCCGTGCTGGGGTGCGTTCTCGATCGCCAGCTGGATGCACCGAACGGTGTCCTGAATGTGGATGAAGGCGCGGGTCTGGCCGCCCGTGCCGTGCACGGTGAGCGGGTACCCGACCGCCGCCTGCATGAGGAAGCGGTTCAGCACGGTCCCGTAGTCGCCGTCGTAGTCGAAGCGATTGATCAGGCGCTCGTCCAGGCGGGTCTCAGCGGTCTGCGTCCCCCACACGATGCCCTGATGGAGGTCGGTGACCCGGGTGCTGTCGTTCTTGTTATAGAACGCGAACAGGAGCTGGTCCTGGGTCTTGGTCATGTGATAGACGCTGCCCGGATTGACCGGGTAGAGGATCTCCTGCTCGACCTCGCCGCCCTGATCGTTGGCGAAGCGAACGCGCAGGTAGCCCTCGGGGATCTTCACGCCGGCGGTGCCGTAGCCGTAGACGCCCATCGTGCCCAGGTGTACGACGTGGGCGTCGAGCTCGGCCTCGACCAGCGCGGCGAGGAGGTTGTGGGTGGCGTTGACGTTGTTGTTGACCGTGTAGCGCTTGTGCCACGAGCTCTTCATCGAATAGGGAGCGGCGCGCTGCTCGGCGAAGTGCACGACGGCGTCGGGCTGGTAGTCGACCAGCAGGTCGAGGAGCTCGCGGTAGTCCTGCGCGACGTCGATGCGATGGGACGGGATGTCGTGCCCGGTCAGCTCACGCCACACCTCCAGGCGCATGCCGAGCGGCTTGATCGGGGTCAGCGACTCCGCCTCGAG
>DATCEM010000352.1:0-2599 GCA_036510175.1 Solirubrobacteraceae bacterium
GGGCTGCGAGATGCTCGGCGCCCATGGTGCGCAGCGCCTCGAGCGCACGGTCCCGCCGCTCGGCGCGCGGAACCCCCCACCAGGACAGAGCGAGCCCGACGTTGGCGATGACGCTACGCCGCGCCAGATCCGGAGCCTGGAGCGCCACGGCGATCCGGCCGTGGCGCTCGATCGTTCCCCGGGCCGGCTTGAGCGCGCCCGCCAGCGCGTCGAGGAGCGTGCTCTTGCCCGCTCCGTTGGGCCCGAGGAGGGCGACGAGCTCGCCGACGCGCAACGCGGCACTCACGTCGCGCACGACCTCTCGTTCGCCGCGGCGCACGGTCACGTGCTCGCAGCTGAGCAGAGGCCCGTCGGGCTTGCTCGCGCCGCTCATGTCGCCGAGCGAAAGCGCATCGAGGTACCGCCGCGCAGCTGGAGCAGGCTGGCGGCGCCGATGAGGACGAGGATGAGGACGATGAGGACGAGGCCGATCGCGACGGCGTCCTGGTAGTGGGCGCCGTTGGCCTCGTAGAGCGCGGCGGTCGCGAGCGTCTGATCGTAGCCGTAGATGTTGCCGCCGATGACCACGATCGCGCCAACCTCGGCCAGGGTCGCCCCGAGCGCGGCGATCATGGCGGCCAGGACCCCGATCCTCGCCTCTCGCAGCGCGAGCGCGTAGACCTGTGGCCTCCCGGCGCCGAGGGCGCGCGCCTGGGCGAGCAGACCCGGCGCCAGACCCTGCACCGCGGCGGCGCTGAAGGCGACGACGAAGGGAAGGGCGAGGATGGTCTGCGCGATGAACACCCCTTGCCTGGTGCCCTGGAGGTGCAGCGAGCCGAGCGGAGCCTTCGGCATGGTCACGAGGAAGAGCGCGAGGCCGATGAGGACGGGCGGAACGCCGAGACTCGCGTTCGCCAGCACCTGGAGCACACGGCGGCCCCGGAAGCGCCCGAGGCCCAAGGTGAGCCCGATCGGCAGCCCGATCACCGCCGCCCCTGCCGTGGCGATCGCCGAGACCTGGAGGGTGAACCAGATGACCGTGAACAGGGTGGGGTTCCCGTGGAGGATCAGCGGCACGGCCTCGCGCACGGTGTTCCATAGCGCGGTCATGTCAGCCGCCGGTGGCGCCGCTCGTCCGGAACCGCAGGCGGACGCCGCTCGTTCGCTGCTGGAGCACGGTGAGGACAAGCATGAGCGCGAGGATGAGGACGAGCAGGACGACGCCGATGGCCAGCGCCGCCGGATAGTTTCCGTAGTCGTAGATCTGCGAGACGATCGCGGTGGCCAGCGTCTGAGTGTCACCCTGGATGTTGGCGCCCACGATGATGATCGCCGCGACCTCCGACAGCGCTGTGCCGAGCGCGGCGATGATCGCGGCGATCACGCCGATCTTGGCCTCGCGCAGCGCGAGCGCCGAGAGCTGCAGAGGACCCGCCCCGAGCGTTCGCGCCTGGGCGAGAAGGCCGGGCGGAAGGGCCTGGATGGCGGCGGGCGTCATCGCCACGATGTAGGGGAGCGCGAGGAGGGTCTGGACGGCATAGACGCCGTAGATGCTGAAGGCGAAGTGCAAGGAGCCGAGGGGACCCTGTGGCAGGAGCACGAGCAGGACGAAGACGCCGGCGAGTACCGGCGGCAGGGCCAGGCTCGCGTTCGCCAGGATGTGGAGCACGCGCCGGCCGCGGAAGCGACCGAGCCCGATGACCAGGCCGATGGGAAGGCCGACGATGAGCGCGATCCCGGTCGAGACGAGCGCTATGCGAAGGGTGATCCACGTCGTGGTGAGGATCTCGGAGGTGCCGCTGAAGATCAGCGGAACCGCGGCCCGCAGCTGATCCCAGAGGTAGGCCACTTAGCGCTTCCTCGCCGCCGGCGCCCGCTGCACGTACACGAGTTGGCCGTTGGCCAGGCGGTACACGACCCCGGTCTGAGTGCCGGACCCGATAGTGCGCGCGCCCGGTTTGGGCAGCGGCGCCACGGTCTGACCGGGCTCGATCTGGATCTGCTTGACCGGGTTCGCGCGCAGCCCGTGGCGGGTGATCGCCCCGCCCAGATGCAGCGAGGAGAGGGCGGCGAGAAGGAACGCCACCGCGAGGACGATGCCGAGGTCGAACAGGTTGACCAGGCCGTCGAGCGGGTCGCCCGCGCGGTCAACCCGGCTGCGCGAGCGCGGCGTGACCGCGATCATGCCGCAGGCCCGACCGGTCGCGGGTCGCCGAGGGCGGGCGGTGTGCCACCGGCGCGATTCGGCGCCGAGTCGCCGGCGATCGGGCGAGGATCGCTGACGATCGCCGCCAGGTACTCGAGGTCGGAGAGATCCTGACCGTACATGCGGTCGCGCGAGAGCGACAGCGCGAAGGCGACGGCTCCGATGAGCAAGCCGACGACCGTCACGCTGAAGGCGATCCGCAGATCGTTGCTCAGGGTCGCCGTATCCCCCTTCGCCAGCCCGGTAAGCGCGGGCGAGAGCGGGATCAACGTGCCCATGAGCCCGAGGGCCGGCCCCGCCCGGACGAGCATGCGGGTCCGCCCGAGGCGGCGCTGCGCCTCGAAGTCGAAGTCGGCGAGGGCCTTATTGACTTGGTGCTCGCCTCCTTCCTCGCGCGCGTGCGCGACGATGAAG
>DATCEM010000353.1:0-2911 GCA_036510175.1 Solirubrobacteraceae bacterium
TTGATTGACCTGGTTGCGCACGGCGTCGGTGCTGGCATCGCTGAAGCCGGGGAGGCTTGACCCGCCGGTCGGGGTGAGCGTGGCCAGCTGGATCTTCAGGCCGGCGGCGTGCGCCTGTGCGATTAGCTGCTGGTAGGCATCGATGAGCTGACTCGCCGACGCTCCCGCGCCGATGTCGTTGATCCCCTCGAATACGATCACGTCGGTCACGCCGGCCTGCCCGAGAGCGTCGGTGGCGAAGCGTGTCAGGCCGCTCACCCCACTCGTGCTCGAGGACGGCAGCAGATCGTTGCCACCGACGCCGGCGTTGAGCACCGATAGCGGGATGTTGGCGGCGATCAGCCGCCGCGTTAGGTCATCCGGGTAGCGACCGTCGGTGTTGATCGTCGCGAATTGCTCGGTCAGGGAGGCGGTCGCCTGATACCCATCGGTGAGCGAGTCGCCGAAGGCGACGACCGCGCCCTCCGAGCCCGGGGAGAAGACGTCGATGCCGTCAAGGAAGTACCAGCCCGTCGAGTACGACCCGGTGGTCGTCTGCGTGAACGCCGCCCCACTCGTCTGCTCGGATTGATCGCCGCTGAGTAGCGGACTGAGGTAACTCGTCTGGCGAGTGACGAGATGCTCGCTCGCGGAGAGGATGACGCCCGGCACGGCGATGCTCACGGCGAGATCCTGGAAGGCGGCGAAGGTCAGTGTGACCGGGTCGCTGAGGACATCGCCGCCCGCGGGGATGGTCACCGACGTTTCTCCGTTGAAATTCACGCCTCGCTCCGAGCCCGGGACGAGCGAGGCGCCGGAACCTCGCACGCCGACTGTGATGGGACCGAGCGTCACCGGTAGCGCCCCGAACCGGTTGGACAGATGCACGCGCAGGATGGTCCCCCCGAGATGCGGCGCGATGATCATCCGGGCCGTCTGGTCCACGAGCGTGGGCTGTAGCAGGCTCGCATCGCTCGGACTCGCCGACCACGATCCAACCCAATGCGGGGCGCATGACGCCGCGCTGCTCTGCGTCGGCGCGACCGCGAGCGTCAGCGCCACGGCCGCGAGCAGAGCGAGAATCGCGCTTGTCAAGGCACCCCGGCGTGCAAAGGTCACGGTCAAATGCTAGTCGCCAAGCTGACCCCGCCGCCACTGCGCGAACTACGGGCGCAGGCGGGCCCGCACCATCTGGGCGATCACCGGCGCGAGCGCGTGGACGATCCGCTTGTAACCCGCCACGCTCGGGTGGATGCTGTCGGCGAGCAGGAGCCCCTGCCGCTCGGCCGTCGCCGCGTTGCTCCACAGGTGGGCGAGGACGGTGGTATACCGGCAACCCGCTCGGCGAGCGGCCGTGCGGTCGAGCCTCGAGACCATGGTGACCGACGACTGCGGCACAGCGATCGGCGTCGGCTGGACGATCAGACATGCGCCCCCGTGCTCGCGGGCGAGGCGCGCGCGAGCCGTCACGGAACTCAGGTACTGCGCCCACATTCCCCCGACGTCCTCGCCGAGATAGCCGTAGAGGAACACCGAGATGTCGTAGCGCTGCTCGATCAGTGACTGCTGCACTCGCGGGCCGAAATGATCGGATGGAAACCCGGCCGTGTGGCCCAGATCGTCGACCTCGACCTGCACCTTCCCCGGCTGCACGGGGCGCTGAGCGACGACACCGTCGAACAGCAGCAGACCGCAGCTGGGGCCATGGATCGTCAGCTCGTGGCGCCCCGCCGGCAGCACGAGCGGGGATTCCGTGTCGATCGCCGGACCGGGCCGGAAGGTGTCGATCGTCCACGTCTGACCGGCAGCGCTGACGTTGAAGGTGCATGGGGTGTCCGTCGATGTGTAGAGAACCTCGACGTCGGGATCGCTCACCGCGACGGTCGCCGTCGCCAGCGGCGAGACGGCCACGACGCTGTAGCCGCTCGGACCGTCGTAGCCGGGAAAGGCCCCGAAGCCGATGGTCAGCCATCCGTTCTTGGGGATCGGGTGGCCGAACAGGGCCACGGCGTTGAAATGCCAGCGGAATGTCGCGGCGGGGATCAGGCCAACGCCTCCGGGCGCGAAGCCCAGCGACCATACGGCTCGCGAGAGCTGCGGGACCAGGCCCTGGTGGAGGAAATTCGGCACGAGCAGGCTCTCGACCACCGAATCGCCGAACACCCCGACCGTGACCCGCTGCGAGGCGGGCCGCGGCGAGGCCACGGCGGTCGGCGAGCCCACCGCGGTCGGCGCCGCGCCCATCGCTGCGACGAGCAGGACCGCGGCAAGGAAGGCCGCCGGGATGAGCGTCGTGCGCGGTCTCGACGCCGCGGCCCGACTCCTGGCGCGGGCGCGCAGCCTCACGTGAAGAACCAGACTGGGCACATCGCTGAGATTCCGATTACCGCCATGGGCGGTGAAGGATGATGCATGAGCGGTCGAGCGGGGGAGGTCACGGTGCTCTTTCTTGCCAGCTTCGGACTCACCGAGCCCAGATCGCGTCGAATGCGCTCTGGTCGAGCGGGAGCAGCCAGCACGCGCTGATCTGGTCATCGGCGATGTCGTAGAGGCCCACCGTGGACCAGCGATGGTCGACGCCGCCGATCGTGGCGAAGCCGTCGGTAAGCGCGGCGATTCGGTCTCCGTCGCCCACGAGAACATCTCGCCGCTTCATCTGGAAGGTGCGCTGCGCGAGGTCGCGCCGGCGCCTGAAGTAGTCGAGCACGTGCTCGAGACCACGGTAGGTCCCGGCGATCGCACCATCCCCGGGGACGGTCCAGGTGACATCCGGGGCGAGGAGCTGGCGCAGCGCGTCGCCGGAGCCGCCGGCGTAGAAGTCGTTCTGGGCCTCATGCAGCCAGCCGAGGAGGCCGATGGCCGCTTCCCGGTTCATGCTTGGCCCTCGTGCCGCTCGGGGCGCGTGCCCAGCGCCAGGAGACGAGGAACGACC
>DATCEM010000354.1:0-5681 GCA_036510175.1 Solirubrobacteraceae bacterium
CTCGAGGAGGGAGTGCCGAGCCTGCTGCGCCGAAGCGCGGGGTTCGACGTTCCCGACTTCCTCGCCGCGGGCCCGCGCGACGTCCTCGTCCCCCAGTCCGGTGAGATAGCAGCGCGCGAGGTCCTGCTCCAGGCGGAGCTCATCTCCGGCGAACCGGTGGACCGGCACGTCGTCGCTCCCGGTCGTCTGCTCGCCGGCCTGCTCGCCGGCCTCGCCGTCGTCGTCCTGGTGATCTGGCTGGGGACGCAGGTCGTGCGCTAACCGGTGGCCGCCAGTGCCCCCCTGGGGGTGCCTCCGGCGCCGCCGCTGTCTTCGGCGGTGAGCGGTTGGGCGATGTCCTCGAGGCTCCTGCCCTCGGCCTTGATCCCGTAGACGAGCTCGACGACGCCGCCGATGATCATCATCGCCGCGCCGAGGATGAAGCCCAGGGCCGCCTCCGAATAGCTCCCGCTCGAGACGAGGTGGGAGAAGAGCAGGGGGCCGATGATCCCCCCCAAGCCGGTGCCCACCGCGTAGAACACGGAGATGCACAGCGCCCGGGTCTCCATGGGGAAGATCTCAGACACCGTCAGGTAGGCGGCGCTCACGCCGGCGGAGGCGAAGAAGAAGATGATGGTCAGCGCGACGGTGAGGCTCGCGGCGGTGAGATCGTGGCTCTGGAAGAGCAGCGCCATGACGATCAGGAGCACGCCGGAGAGGAGATAGGTGCCGGCGATCATCGGCTTGCGTCCCACCGTGTCGAAGAGCGGACCGAGGAGGAGCGGGCCGAAGAGGTTGCCGACGGCGAAGACCACGAGGTAGTAGGGCACGTCACCGCTTGAGACCTTGAAGTAGGTGCCGAGCAGCGTCCCCAGGCCGAAGAGGATCGAGTTGTAGAGAAAGGCCTGACCCACGAACAGGGCGAGCCCGAGAACGGTGCGCTTGGGGTAGAGCGTCACCACCGAGCGGATGGTCAGCGAGAGGGGGATCACCCGGCGCTGGCGCACGGTCATCTCGCCTTCGGGCTCGGGGAGCTCGCGTCCTGTCGACTCGCGCACCTGTCGCTCGATGTCGCCGACCACCTCCTCCGCCTCTTCCTCGCGGCCGTGGATGAACAGCCACCGAGGGCTCTCGGGGACGCTGCGGCGCACGAGCAGGACCCCGAGGCCGAGCACGGCCCCGAGCGCGAAGCACAGCCGCCAGCCGAGGTTGACGGCGAAGGTGTTCGTGTTCAGCGCGAGCACGGCGAGCAGGGCGCCGCCGGCCGCGCCGGCCCAATAGCTGCCGTTGATGGCGATGTCCACGCGACCGCGATTTCTCGCCGGGATGAGCTCGTCGATCGCCGAGTTGATCGCGCTGTACTCGCCGCCGATGCCGAAGCCGGTGAAGAAGCGGAAGACGTAGAACCACAGGGGCGAGAACGAGAACGCGGTCAGCGTCGTGGCCACCAGGTACATCCCCAGGGTGATCATGAAGAGCTTCTTGCGCCCGAAGCGATCGGTGAGCTGACCGAAGACCAGGGCCCCCACGCACGCGCCGGTCACGTAGAGCGACGCCGCGAGCCCCGAGACGTCGGCGGCGGAGATCCCCACGCCGGCGCCCTTCTCGCCCACGCGCGAGGAGATGCTCCCGACGATCGTCACCTCGAGTCCGTCGAGGATCCACACCGTCCCCAGGCCGATGATCACCTTCCAGTGGAAGCGCGACCACGGCAGGCGGTCCAGACGCGCCGGGATCTGGGTCTTGATCGTGCCCGTTTGAACGTCGCTGCTCATGCTCTCCTCCTCCTCGCGTCCGGGGCGGACGCCCGCCTCCTACCCGGAAGCACCGCGAGCTACGCGGTGGGTGGACGCACGAGCCAGTGCGCTAGGAGAGCGACTCGTCGAGCTCGCCGAGCGCGCTCGTGAGCTGGAGGTTCGCCGAGTAGTCGACGGGGCAGGAGATGATCGAGACGGTGTCCTCGGCGAGGGCCTGGCGCAGGGTGGGGAGGAGCTCGTCGGGCGCTTCGATGCGGTACCCGCGCGCGCCGAAGCTCTCGGCGTAGGCGACGAAGTCGGGGTTAGCGAAGGCGGTGGCGAACTCCTGACCGAGCTCGAGCTCCATCTTCCACTTGATCAGCCCGTACTCGTCGTCGACCCAGATGAGGACGACGAGGGGGATCCGCTCGCGCAGCGCGGTCTCGATCTCCTGCGAGTTCATCATGAACGCTCCGTCGCCGGTGGCGACGAGGACGCGGGCGCCGGGGCAGGCGATCTTCGCCCCGATCGCCCCGGGCAGGGTCCAGGCCATGGTCGAGAGGCCGTTGGAGATCAGGCAGGTGTTGGGCTCATACGTGGGGTAGAGGCGCGCCATCCACATCTTCAGTGCTCCCGTGTCCACGAGGACGATGTCCTCGCGCCGGAGCGCCGCCCGCGTGTCGGCGACGATGCGCGCGGGGGCAAGGGGGAACCGGTCGTCGTCCTGGCCGCGTTCGAGCTCGCCCTCGATCATCTCGCGGATCCGCTGCTTGGGGATCTCGGGGTGCAAGCGGGTGCCGACGGCGCCGGCCAGGGCGTCCAGGGTGCGGCTGATGTCGGACTGGAGCCCGACCTCGACCTCGTAGTGGAGGTCGACCTCGGCGGGGAAGCGGTGGATGTGGATGATCTTCTTGTCGCTGTTCGGATTGATGCGGATCGGGTCGAACTCCTGGAGCTCGTAGCCGACGGCGATGATCGCGTCGGCCTGGTCGAAGCCGAAGTTCACGTAGTCGTGGCGCATGAATCCGACGGCGCCGAGAGCCTGGGGATGGTCGTCGGGGAAGACCCCCTTGCCGTGGAAGGTCGTGGCGACGGAGAGGCCGAGCGCCTCGGCGAAGCGTCGCAGCGCGTCGCTCGCGCCGGCGCGAGCGGCTCCGTGCCCGGCGAGGACGATCGGGTTGCGCGCCGCGCGCAGGACGTCGGCGGCGCGCTGGAGCTGGCTGGGGGAGGGCTCGTCGGGGCGAGGGGTATTGACTACGAGCGGCCTGGCGCCTTCGAGGGCGGGGGACTTCTCGACGTCTTCGGGGACCGCGAGGTAGACGGCGCCGGGGCGCTCGGTCTGCGCGAGCTTGAACGCCTTACGGATCATCTCGGGGACCGCCCCCGGGGTGGCGATGAGCTCCGCCCACTTGGTCACCGGGGCGAACATCGAGACGAGGTCGACTCCCTGGTGAGACTCCTTGTAGCTGCGATTCATCCCCACCTGCGCGGAGAGCGCCACCACGGGCGTCGAGTTGGTGGTGGCGTCGGCCACTCCGAGCAGGAGGTTGATGGCGCCGGGGCCGAGGGTCGCCGAGCACACGCCCGCCCTGCCCGTGAGGCGGCCGTAGACCTCGGCCATGAACGACGCCGCCTGCTCGTGGCGCACGAGCACGTAGCGGATCGAGGACTCCGACAGGGCCTCGACGAGGTGGATGTTCTCCTCGCCGGGGATGCCGAAGACGTGGGAGACCCCCTCGTTCTCCAGGCAGCGCACGATGAGCTGCGCGACGCCCGGCTCGGATCCTTCGCTCGCCATCAGCCCTCCGTTCGCTCGGTCACGCCTGCCAGGCTACCCGGGGGCCCGCGCGCGCGTGGGCGCGTGGGCGCGTGGGCGCGTGGGCGACGCGATCCGAACAGTCAGCTAAGAATGACCCCGCCCTTACGCGCGTCATACACCGCGATAGGTACCCAAGATGAATGAGCAAGTCGGTTGGCAGGGGCCGCCGCGTGGAGATCGGCTACCACGCCGGCCTCGATGGTCTGCGCGCGCTGGCGGTCATCGCCGTGCTCCTCTACCACGGCGGCGTCTCGTGGGACGGCGGTGGGTTCCTCGGCGTCGAGGTGTTCTTCGTCCTCTCCGGGTTCCTCATCACCACGCTCCTGGTGAGCGAGTGGCTCCAGTCGGGGACGATCGCGCTGCGGGCCTTCTGGGCCCGCCGGGCGCGGCGGCTGCTCCCGGCGCTGTTCTGCCTGGTGGCGGCGATCGGCGTCTACTACGCGATCGCCGGCACGGCCCAAGCGGTTCCCGGACTCAAGAGCGACGGGATCGCCACCCTGCTCTACTTCGGCAACTGGCATCAGATCGCCGCGGGCAGCAGCTACTTCGCGGCCACCGGTCCGGTGTCGCCCCTCACGCATACGTGGTCGCTGGCGATCGAGGAGCAGTTCTACATCCTCTGGCCCGTGCTTGTCCTTGGCGTGATGGGGGTGGGGTCGCGGCTGCGCTTGGGGGTGAGTTCGCGTTTGCTCTTGCGCTTGGGCGCGGGCGCGGGCGCGGGGCGCGGCGCGGGCGCGGGGGGCGGTGGATCCCAGCGCGGATCCCTCCGGACGCTGCTCGCGCTCAGCCTCACCGGCATGGTCGCCTCGTGGATCGAGATGGCGCTCCTCTACGGCGGCGGAAAGGGCCTGAACCGCGTGTACTACGGGACCGACACCAGGGCGTCGGGACTGCTCGCCGGGGCCTCGCTGGCGATCGGCGTGGCGATCCTGCGGCGCCGCTCGGGAGATCGTGGGCCGGCGCCGTCGCCATGGGCCCGCGCCCTCGGGGCGGCGCCGCCGGCGTGGGCCCGGGCGCTCGGGCTGGTGGCGGGGCTCGCCCTCGCGGGCATGCTCGTGGCGATGGACCTGGCCGGCGGGAACGGGGCGTGGCTCTATCCCTACGGGCTGGCGGGAGTCGACGTGGCGGCGGCGCTGGTGATCGGCGCCGCGGTCCTCGCTCCGGCGTCGCTCGTCTCCCGCGCCCTCTCGTGGCGCCCGCTGCGCGCGGTCGGGGGGATCTCCTACGGCCTGTACCTGTGGCACTACCCGCTGTTCCTGTGGCTGGACTCGACGTCGACGGGCTTGAGCGGCGCGGCGCTGCTGGCGCTGCGGCTCGCGGTCACGCTGGCGGTGAGCGTGACCTCGTTCGTGCTCATCGAGCAGCCGGTTCGCCAGCGGCGGCTCCCCGCGTGGCTCGTGCGCTCGCTGGCGCCGCTCGCCGCGGGGGGAGCGGTGGCCTCGCTCCTTGTCGCCTCGACGGCTTCGGCGCTGCCCCTCGGGGTCCCCGCGACGGCGACGCTGCCCCAGCCCACGGCGACTCTGCAGGGCGCTGACCCGGCCTGCCAGGTGAAGCTCGCCGACACGAGCGCGTACGGCGTCGTCCCGCCGGCGCCGAGCAAGGCCGCGAGCTTCGAGTACACCTCGCTCGGCAAGCACAAGCTGAGCTGGAGCGGGTCGAGCGTGAAGACCTTCAACACCTGCCCGCCGAAGAAGGTCCTCCTCGTCGGCGACTCGCTCGCCTTCACCCTCGGGGTGGGAATGCTCGGGAACGAGAACCAGTACGGCATCGAGCTCGCCGACGCCGGGATCCTCGGGTGCGCCTTCACCACCGAGGGCGAGCTCGACGTCTCGGGCGTCTGGCAGGGCCAGTCGGCCGGCTGCCCCGACGCCCTACAGACCTGGGCCAAGGACGCCAAGACGCTGGATGCCCAAGCCGTCGTCGTCGAGCTCGGGTACCGAGATCAGTTCGACTGGCGCGTGAACGGCCACGTCGAGCACCTGGGCCAAGCGGCCTTCGACGCCTACCTCCAGCGCCAGATCGATCAGTACGTGAAGGTCCTGGGCAGCGGCGGTAGACAGATTCTCTTCCTCTCGGTGCCCTGGTCCAAGCCGCCGGCGAACGCGAACGGCTCGCCAAGTCCCGCCGCCTCGCCCGCTCGTCACGCC
>DATCEM010000355.1:0-3231 GCA_036510175.1 Solirubrobacteraceae bacterium
GGCGTCCGCAGACCGCTGAAGATCGTGCGCCCGTCGTGCTCTATGTCCGACGTCTTGCCGTGGATCGGCTCGTGCTGGATGACCTTTCCCCCCCACGCCTGCACGAGCGCCTGATGCCCCAGGCACACGCCGAGCGTGGGAATCCGCGCCTCCGGAAACCGGCGCACCGCCTCGAGCGAGATGCCCGCCTCGTTCGGCGTGCACGGCCCCGGCGAAACGATCACCCGGTCATATCCCCGCACGAGAAGGTCCTCCACCGAAGCCTGATCGTTACGCACGACCTCGACCTCCGCGCCCAGCTCCCCCAGGTATTGCACCAGGTTGTAGGTGAAGCTGTCGTAGTTGTCGACGACGAGGACGCGCAAGGTCCGCAGAACGGTAACGGCCGGGGGGCGGGGGCGCCCGCCGGCGGCGGACCCCCCACCCCCCGGAGCCCGAGCGGCGGTGGGCCGGCGGAGCGGCGAGCCGGGGGCGGGCGCGGGGGACGGGGGCCGACGCGGCGGGGCCCGGACCGCGCCGCGGGCCGCGGGGGACCCGTGCTGCAAAAGGACCGCCGGTTAACCCAAACGCAGCACGACCCCCGTCCCAAGCGCCGTCAAAGCTCAGGGGCGGGGATGTCCGCCGCCGGCCAGCTGCTTCCGAACCCAGCACAGACGCCCCGAACCCACCAAAGCCCAAAGGAAGCGACCGGCCGCCGGCGGGCGCTCCGCCCCCCGCCCCCACCCGACTAAGGCCACCCCGCCTGCCCCACCGCCACGGCGATCGCCTGCAGCACCGCCTTGGACTTCGCCACCGACTCGAGGTACTCGAGATCGGGCTTGGCGTCGGCGACGGTGCCGCCGCCGGCCTGCACGTGGGCGACGCCGTCCTTGACCACGACGGTGCGGATGTGGATGCAGGTGTCGAGGTCTCCCGTGTAGCTGACGTAGCCGATCGCGCCGCCGTAGCCGCCGCGCTTGACCGGCTCGAGCTCGTCGATGATCTGCATCGCCCGCACTTTCGGCGCACCGGAGAGCGTGCCGGCCGGCAGTACGGAACGCAACGCATCGAGCGCCCCCACCCCCTCACGCAGCCGGCCGACGACGCTCGAGACGATGTGCATCACGTGGCTGTAGTTCTCCACCGCCATGAAGCTCTCGACGCGGACGCTTCCGTACTCGCACACACGCCCGAGGTCGTTGCGTCCGAGGTCGACGAGCATCACGTGCTCGGCCCGCTCCTTCGCGTCGGCGAGCAGCTCCTCGGCCATCCGGCGGTCCTCGTCGGCGCTCGTGCCCCGCGGACGGGTACCGGCGATCGGCCGGGTCGACACCTCGCGGCCGGCCACGGTGATCAGCGGCTCGGGACTCGCCCCGGCGACCTCGAAGTCGCCGAAGTCGAGGAAGTACATGTAGGGGCTCGGATTGACGGCGCGCAGCCCGCGGTAGATGGAGAAGGCCTCGACGGGAACCGGCGCCGACCACCGCTGCGAGGGCACCACTTGGTAGGCGTCGCCGGCGTAGATGTACTCGATGATGCGCGCCACCATCGACTCGAACTGCGCCCGCGGCATGTTGGGAACGAGCTCGGGGACCGCCCGGCCCTTCTCCGGTCGCCGCGAGGGGCGGGGGACCGGACCGGATAGGCGCCAGCGCACTTCGGCGATCGTCTCGACCGCCGCGGCGTAGGAGGTCTCGACATCGTCGTCGGTGTACACGTTGGCGAGCACGGTGACGACGTGCTTGAGGTGATCGAACACAACCAGGGTGTCGGTGAGCATGAGCGCGAGATCGGGGACGCCCACGGGGTCGGGGTTCGGCTCGCCGAGCGGCTCGACCGTGCGGACGAGGTCGTAGGCGAACACGCCGACCGCGCCGCCGGCGAAGGGCGGCAGGTCCTCGAGCGGGGCGGGCCGGTAGCGGGCGAGCTCGGCCGCGGCGAGCGCGTAGGGGTCTCCGGGGTCCCCCAGCGACCAGCGGAGCACCTTACGGGGGCGAAAGCCGATGAACGAGTAGCGCCCGACGCGGCCCTGGTCGGCGGACTCGAGGAGGAAGGCGGGCCCGTTCTCGCGCAGCTTCAGGAACGCGGAGACCGGCGTCTCGCAATCGTCGATGAAGGTCTCGCGGACGGGGATCAGATTGTGCTCGCGCGCGAGCTCGCGCACCTGCTCCAGCGAGGGCGTCGCCGGTTCAGCGGACGCGGCCTCACTGCCGGCGACGGCCATCGAGCACCCGTTCCGGGTCGGCGAGCGTGAGCTCGCGGCTGCGCAGAAGGACGGCGAGGTGGTAGATGACGTCCGCGGCCTCTTCGGCGACGCGTTCGTCGGATTCCTCCCGGGCAGCACGCGCGACCTCTTCGGCCTCCTCCTCGACCTTCTCACCGATCCGCTCGGGCTCGGCGAGCAGCGTCGCCGTGTACGACCCATCGGGCCGGGCGGCCGCCCGGGCGGCGATCGTCCGCTCGAGCATGGGCAGCACCTCATAGGGGGCGGCGGGATCGAGCTCTCCACGGTGGAAGCACGTGCGCTCGCCCGTGTGGCAGGCCGGACCGCCCGGCTCGACCAGCGCGAGCAGCGCGTCGCCGTCGCAGTCGTAGCGGATCGCCTTGACCGCCATCGTGTTTCCCGATGTCGCACCCTTGTGCCACAGCTCCTGGCGCGAGCGGCTGAAGAAATGCATCTCGCCCGTCTCGCGCGTGCGACGCAGAGCGTCGGCGTTCATGTACGCGAGCGTCAGCACCTCGCCCGTGCGCCAGTCCTGCATCACGCACGGGACGAGGCCGCGCTCGTCAAAGGCGATCTCGGCGTCGTCCACGGGCGGGAGATTCTAGGTGCTCCCCCCCTCAGGTCAGGTCTTCGCGATTCTGCCCGGCGGATTGACTGTGCGGAGTCCGCCACTGGGCCCGACACCGGTCGGCTCCACGTCACCCAGGGCGGCGGCCCGCGCGGGCGACCAGCTGAGGAGCAGCGTCTCCGTGTCCGTCGCGTCCAGCGGCGTGGAGAAAAGGAAGCCCTGCCCGTACTCGCACCCCAGTGTGCGTAGGCGCTGCAGCTGGTCGGTGTCTTCGATCCCCTCGGCGATCACATGCAGGCCGAGGCTGTGCGCGAGCGCGACCGTGGAGCGGACGATCACGTCGCTGCCGCCGCTCTCACCGGTGATCGAGGCGACGAAGCTGCGGTCGATCTTCAGCGCGTCGACCGGGAATCGATGCAGCGCGGCGAGCGAGGAGTAGCCGGTGCCGAAATCGTCGAGA
>DATCEM010000356.1:0-6795 GCA_036510175.1 Solirubrobacteraceae bacterium
AACCCGTCGACCCCGCCCGTCCGCAGTCCCTCGGCCAGCGCGTCCCAATGCGCCAGCCGGACCGGGTCCTCGCTGTCCCCCGGCTCATATGCGGGCGTTATGGCAACCACTCCCCCGACCCGGTCGGGATGCTCGAGCGCGACCCGCAGGAGCGTGTGCGCCCCCATCGAGGCGCCGGCGAGGATCGCTCGCGGGATCGCCAGCTCGTCGAGGACGGCGACGGCATCGCGAGCGAGCTCGTCGTAACCGTAGGCGCTCGGGTCGGCGGCCGGCGAGGAGGATCCGTGACCGCGGGCGTCGTAGGAGATCACCCGGTGCCCGCCGCGCTGCAGGCGCGTCGAGCCCATCACGACATAGCGATGCGTCGCGGTCAGCCCGTGCAGGAGGACGACGGGGATGCCCTCGCCGGCGTCCCAGAGGGCGAGCTCGACTCCGCCGGCTCGGCGAACGACGCGCGTGGCCATCACGCCGGCTCCGGCTTGCGCGCAAGGAGTACCAGGGTGTGGCCAAAGCGGGCCGCGCGCGGGCGCGAGCCGAGGGCGTCGAGCGGCTCGACGATCCGCTGAAGGCGGCGGGGCAACCGTCGCCAGGTGTAGGTGAGGGCGTGGAGCTCGGGCTCGAGCCCTGCCGCGCGCGCATGCGCGAGGAGCCTGCGAGGTGAGAGGGGAACATCGTCGGGGGTCCCGTGGATCGCCGTCGCGAGGCCGGTCCGGTTCGCCAGCGCGAGTCCGGCTCCGACCGGGTGCCACAGCCCCGGTTCGATCGCCACGAGCGCTCCCCCGGGACGCAGCAGTCGCGCAGCTTCCGCGAAGCACGGGTCGAGCGGTCCCTGGTAGACGATGTGATGCAGGACTAGTCGGTAGAGGACGACATCGAACGCCTCGTCGGGCAGGGTCAGGGCGCCCGCCTCGCCGACGAGGGCCTCGTCGGCACGGCCCGTATCGACGACGCCGGCGACCTTGGCGGCGTCGGCGTCGACCCCGACGAGGCGGAAGGCCGGGGCGGCGAACAGGTGCCGGCCCGGGTTCCACCCGCACCCGACCGACAGGACATCCCCACCCAAGATGCCGAGCCGGCGGGCGAGGAGCTCACGCTCGCGCGACTCGAGCGCCTCATAGTGGGCCTCGAGCTTCGAAGCGCTGCTCAGCCGGTCGAGCAGGTTCCCGGCGTGGTAGGGCTCGCTGCCGACGCTCATCGCGTTCTGGACGCTACCGACGCCCCACGCTGCCGCGCTCGTCGAGGAGCCCTCGGCCACGTTGTACCCTCCAAGACATGGATGTCTCTGAGCAGGATTTCGACACCGCAGTCATCGAGCGCTCGCGGACGGTGCCCGTCCTCGTGGACTTCTGGGCCGAATGGTGCGGGCCTTGCCTTCAGCTCGGTCCCGTGCTCGAGCGTGCCGTCGCCGCCCGGGAGGGCAAGGTCGAGCTGGCCAAGCTCAACGTCGACGCCAACCCGAACCTGACGCGCTCCTACGGCGTCCAGGGCATACCGTCGGTCAAGGCGTTCAAGGACGGCGAGATCGTCGACGAGTTCGTCGGCGTGCTGCCCCAAGCGGCGATCGACCAGTTCCTCGATAAGCTCGCGCCCTCCGAGGCGGAGGAGCTCGCGCACAACGGGGACGAGGCATCGCTTCGCCGCGCCGTCGAGCTCGAGCCGGCGCGCGCCGATGCCGTCCTCCCGCTGGCGCGGCTTCTCCATGAGCGCGGCGAGGACGACGAAGCGCTCGAGCTGCTCGAGCGCGTGCCCGGGAGCTTCGCCGGCCAGGGGCTGGCGGCGCGCATCGGGCTCGAGCGCGCCGGGGAGCCGGATCTCAGCGGCGCCTTCGCCGCCCTCGATGCCGACGATCACGCTCGCGCGCTCGACCTCCTGCTCGAAGCCCTGCCAGAAGCCGACGGCGCCCGCGATGACATCCGCCGCGTGGTGGTCGGCGTGTTGGACGAGCTCGGCGTCGACGATCCGCTTGCGCGCGATTCGCGGCGGCGGCTCGCGGCCGCGCTGTACTGACACCGCTGCGCCCTACAAGGGCAGTGCGAGCTGGTTCTCCGCCTGCTCGGACGCCGACTCGAGGCCCGCGACCCTGACGCCGAGGAGGCGTACGGGGCGCGGCGGCGCGAACCGGCGCAGCAGGTCGAGGGCGACTGGGCCCACCCGATCCTCGGAGTCGACGGCGTGGGCGAGCGTACGACTGCGCGTATGGGTCGAGAAATCGTCGAGACGCACCTTGATCCCGATCGTGCGCCCACGGCGCTGCTGTGCCTCTAGACCCTGGCACAGCCGCTCGACGAGCCGCTCGAGCGCGCCCTCGAGCTCGACCCGGCCGGCGATGTCGCGGTCGAAGGTGACCTCGCGGGATTCGGAGATCACCTTGCGTTCCTGGGTCACGGGGGCGTCGTCGTCGAAGCGCGCCCGGCGCCGCAGCTCGACCGCGAGGCGCTGCCCGAACGCGCTGGCGAGCTTCTCGGCGGGGGTAGCGGCGAGCTTGCCCAGCGTGTCGATTCCGAGCGCTTGCAGCCGTTCGACGGTCTTCGGGCCGATTCCGGGGATGAGCCCAGGCGGGGAGCCGGCGAACCGAGCGCACGCCTCCTCGCGGGTGAGCACGACGAACCCCGCGGGCTTCTCGGCATCGGAGGCAACCTTGGCGACGAGCTTGCTCGGGCCCATCCCGACGGAGGAGCTCAGCCCCGTCGCTGCGCGAATCTGGGCTGCGACGCGGCGCATGGAGGCGTGCGGCGCGGGCAGTCCCGTGAGCTCGAGGTAGGCCTCGTCGAGCCCGATGACCTCGATCGACTCAACGTGCGCCCGAACGATCGCCATGACCTCGGCCGACGCCGCCCGGTAGTAGGCGAAGTCGGGCTCGAGGAAGACGGCATCCGGGCACAGCCGCCGAGCGCGGGCCGCGGGCATGGCCGAGCCGACGCCGAAGCGACGCGCCTCGTAGGACGCGGTGGTGACGACCGACCGCGGCCCGCTGCCCGCCACGACCACCGGGCGACCACGCAGCTCGGGGCGCCGCCGTAGCTCGACGGACACGTAGAACGCGTCCATGTCGAGGTGGGCGACGCACCGAGCGAGCATTTGCCTGCGAGGCTACGGGGCGCGGCAGACGAGACGGCCACGGCAACCGGGCGGCGGATGGGTCGCCCCGGGCTGGGCGCGCCGGGCTCGCGCGGCCCGGAGGGCGCCCGCTATACCGATGACCAGACCGTGTCCACGCCGTCGAAGCCGAGCGCGGCCGCCGTGGCCTGGTCGAGGTCGAACTGGCGTCCGGGAACGAATGGTCCGCGGTCGTCGACCACGGCGGTGACCGTCCGGCCGTGGTAGGCGAAGGTGACCTTGGTGCCGCAGGGGAGGCTCTTACTGGCGACGCCGTCGCCGGCGTGGAAGCCGCATGCCGTGTTGCCGGCGTCGTCGTACCACGAGGCGAGCGCCGGATGCAGGCTGATGAGGCTGCGTCCGGGGGTGCTCACGCTGGCGTTGCCGGCGTCGCCCGCGAAGCTGACGCGGACGGTCTGCTTGCCCGCCGCGCGGACGCGGTCGCGTAGGAGGAACCGACCGCCGCCGCGCGTGCGCGTCGTGGCGATCGTCCGCCACCTGCGCCGAGCCCGCCGCTGGAGCCTGACGACGGCGCCGGCATGGCGCGGAAGCAGCGTGCCGCGGACCTTGAGCGGGTGGCTCGTACCGGCGACCATCGCACCCGCTGCCGTGGTGAGCTTCGCGGCCACCGTCACCGGTGCCGGCTCGCTCGCGCTGATCGCGGCAGGACTCGGGGGGGCGGAGAGCGAGCTGGCGTCGTCGGTGACCGTCGCGGGGGCGGGCGCCGGAGGGGTGACGGGCACGACTCGGACGGCGCCCGACCGCGTGAGCGGCGCGCGGAGACGGAAGGCCCCGTCGGAGTGCACCTTGGTGTGAGACAGCGTCCGCCATGGCGCGCCGGCGGCGGAGAACTCGAGGGCGAGCCGGTAGCCGCCGTCGGTACGGGGCGCCAGGCCGGTAACGGTCAGGGGATGGCCGAAACCGAGGTGATCGGCGGCGGGCGTTATCTGTAGGGCGCTCAGGGCATCTGCTTGACCCGCGGCGAGCGCGACCGCCGAGGCTGGGGCGGCAATGGCCAACGCGCCCGCGGTTATTCGTACCGTGCGCGAGCGCATGTTCGTCGTCCTCATCCGAGAGGACCTCCTTTGTGCTGTCGACCGGGTGCCTACGGGGTGAGCTGACGGGCTCGCGCACGCCGCTCATGGCCCCGTGGGGCTGTGAACGCCGTCGCTACGGTCGCCGCCGGATGTGCGCCGGACGGCCGATTCGCCCCCTCTCCGGATGGACAAAACGCATCCGGACAAGAAGTCCTAGGGCTCTCCCCGTTCACCCCCGCACCGGGCAGGGATGATTCGGCAGGTCGATAAACGACTCGGCGCAGCGTAGCGGGTCGGTGGGCGGGTTGTGTGACCTGGCGCACAGAAGGCTCTTGTCGCTTCGCCCGGAAGTGCGGAGGCGTGCAGCCGCGCGAGCAAGACCACAAGGACCTGGCTGAGAAACCGGCCATATATTCCGCTTTCTCGACGAGGTCCCCTCGGCCGCGATGGCGCGATGAGACCGCCGCGTCACCCGGCGCCGCCCATCGATCCCAGGCTCTTGCAAGAATCCCCTCGTGGTAAATCCGGACCGGCTCACCGGCCTCGACTCGTCCTTTCTGCACCTGGAGCGCGACTCCGCCCATATGCACGTGGGGGCGTGCACGATTTTCGAGGGCCCGGCGCCGGAGCATGACGAGCTCATCGAGGCGATCGTCAACCGGCTTCACCTCGTTCCCCGCTACCGGCAGCGACTGGCCTACGTCCCGTTCGAGCAGGGACGCCCGGTGTGGGTGGACGACCCCCACTTCAATCCCCGGTATCACGTTCGCGACACGGCACTGCCGCGACCGGGCGGAGAGGACGAGCTCAAGCGGCTCGCGGCGCGGGTGTTCTCCCAGGCCCTCGACCGCGCCAAGCCGCTGTGGGAGCTATGGCTCGTCGAGGGGCTCAAGGACGACCGCTTCGCGCTGCTCTCGAAGACCCACCACGCGCTGGTGGACGGGATCTCGGGCGTGGATATCGCCACCGTGCTCTTCGACTCGGCGCCGGATCCGATGCCCATCGCGCAGCCCGAGCACGAGTGGATCCCGCGACCGACGCCGAGCGACTCACAGCTCCTCGCGGACGCGCTGCTCGAGCGCGCGACGGTGCCGGGGGAGATCGCCCGCGGGGTCCGGGCCACGCTGCGCGGGCCGCGCAACGTGGTGGGCAGGCTCGGCGAGGGCCTGGTGGGGGTCGGTGCCATGGCGTGGGCCGGTCTGAACCCGGCGCCGCCGAGCCCGTTCAACGTCCGGATCGGGCCTCATCGGCGCTTCACCTGGGTCCGCGCCGATCTCGCGGCCTTCAAGGCGGTCAAGAACGCCACCGGCGGCACGGTCAACGACGTCATCCTCACCGTGGTGGCCGGCGCTCTCGGGCGCTACATGCGGCTGCACGGTCATCCGACCGACGGGGTCGTGCTCAAGGCGATGGTCCCCATCTCGGTGCGCGCCGACGTGGATCGCGGCGCGTTGGGTAATCAGGTCTCGGCGATGTGGGCCCCGCTGCCGGTCGGGATGACCGATCCGATCCAGCGCCTGCTGAGGATCCGTCGCGAGATGCAGGCGATCAAGGACTCCGGGCAGGCCGTCGGGGCACAGGTCCTGACCTCCCTGTCGGGCTTCGCGCCGCCCACCATCGTCGCTCAGGCCACGCGGCTCCAGAGTCGCCAGCGCTTCTTCAATGTCGTCGTGACCAACGTCCCCGGCCCCCAGTTCCCCCTCTACATGCTTGGCCGCCAGCTCGATTCCGTCTTCCCACTCGTTCCCCTGGCCAAGAACACGGCGCTGGGAATCGCCATCATGAGCTACGACGGTCAGCTCGACTTCGGTCTCACCGCCGACTTCGATGCCCTCCCCGACGTGGAGACCCTCGCCGAGGAGATCGAGTCGTCGATCGAGGAGCTCGGGGCCGCGGCGAGCGTCCCGGATCGGCCGCGGCGCAGACCCACCGCCGGAGCGCTCGGAACCCCCGATTGAGCAGCTCGAGCCGCCGGAATCCACGACCGAGCCGCCGCAGGGGCCGAGGCCGGCGCGCGAGCGACCCCAACCCCAAGCTGAGCCGCCCACGCTCGAGCGGCCGGGACCCTGAGGTGAGCCGCCTGAGCAGGACGCTCGAGCGCATCGGCATCGTCATCGTCTCCTTTGCCATCGCCATCGTGGCGATCGGGCTGCTCTCCGGATACTTCACCGCGCACGACCCGGGCGGCGTGACGGGAACCCTGGCCGGGCCCGGGCTGGTCTACCGCGATCTCGGTAACGCTCAGCTCGCGCCCGGCGCGCGCCGGCCGACGTATGACTCCAACCCGCCGACCAGCGGCCCCCACGTGCCCGCGCCGGTGCGCGCCGACGGGGCGGTGCTCACCGACAACGAGATCCTCACGGCTCTCTCGGCCGGTGACATCGTCGTCCTCTACGGCGGGAGGACCCCACCCCCCGGGCTCGCGCAGCTGGCGCAAGCGACGGCCGGCCCGTTCACTGCCGCACTCGCGGCCGCCGGCGGAGCGGTCATCCAGGCCCGCCTACCGGGCATCAACGGGATCATCGCGCTGGCGTGGACGCGCATGCTCCCGATCACGGGACTCGAACAGGTGACCGCGCGCGACGATGGCGTGCTCAGGCAGTTCATCCAGTCGTGGCTCGGTCGTGGCGCTGACGGCAGCGGGAATAATTGACGTGTGTCA
>DATCEM010000357.1:0-5496 GCA_036510175.1 Solirubrobacteraceae bacterium
GAGGTGCTTGGCGCTTGCCGTGGTGCTGTCCGCGAGGAGCTCGCCGGCGGCGAGGGCGGTGGCGCCGCTCCCGCTGGTGATGCCCAGGTGGACGGTTCGCGAGAGGTCGGCCGGGGTCACGCCGGCCACCTTCGCGAGCGAGCCCCCGAGCTCGAACTGGCCCTTATAGACCTTGGTGACCGTCGCCACGCCCGGTAGGCGTGCGACGGCAGGGGCGACCGAGGTGCTGAATCCCGAGCCCGGACCGGTGATCAGGTAGTCGGCGCTGACGGCGCTGTCGACTTCGCTGGTCGCGGACTGCGACAGCGATGCACCGAGCACGGCGATCGCCGATACCAGCGCCATCCCGACCATGAGGGCGGCGGCGGTCTGGGCGGTGCGCCGCGGGCTGCGCATCGAGTTCTCGCGCCCGAGCCGTCCCGGGGTGCCGAGCAGGGCGGCGAGCGGTCGTCCCAGGAGGCTCGCCATCGGCCGGGCGATGATCGGCGCGAGCATGCCGGCACCGATGAACATGGCCACCGCGCCGACCCCGACCAGGGCAATCGCCGGCGCGGCCAACCCCGCCACGAGGGCGGCGATGCCGCCGAACGCGGCGACGGCGCCGCCGATGAGCCGCCGGCGCAGCGAATCCCCCTCTTCTTCTGAGTGGTCGACGAGCGCGGCCACCGGGGCGATGCGCACGGCGCGCCGGGCCGGCCCGATGGCCGAGAGCACGGTCACCCCGACGCCCACGGCGAGCGAGACCACCGCGGTGCGGGCCTCGAAGACCAGCGGGGCCGAGGGCAGCGTGACGCCGAACGCCCCCAGCAGCGCCTTCAGGCCCAGCGCGGCGAGAACCCCGAGCCCGAGCCCGACCAGGGAGGCGGCGAGGCCCACCACGGCGGCTTCGGCCAGCACCGAGCGGAAGAGCTGGCGCCGGCTCGCGCCCACGATGCGCAGCAGGGCGAGCTCTCGGGTCCGCTGGCCCACGGTGATGGAGAACGTGTTGAAGATGGTGAAGGCGCCGACGAAGAGGGAGATCAGGGCGAACACAAGCAGCGCGGTCGAGAGGAACGAAAGCGCGTCGCTCACCGCGCTCGAGAGCTCGTTGGCGACCGTCTGCCCGCTTACCACCTGGACGCCCGGGGGGAGGATCCGGGCGATCGCCCGCTGGAGCTCGACGTTATCCGCGCCGGGCTTGGCGAGAACGTCGATCGTGTTGTAGGACCCGCGGGTGTTGAACAGGGCCTGCGCCGTGGGCAGGGCGAAGCTCGCCAGCGTGGCTCCGGCGAGATTATCGTCGCTGCCGAAGGTGACGATGCCAGAGATCGTGAAGGTCTCGGGCGCCCGTCCCAGGAGCACGCGCACCCGGCCGCCGAGCTTGAAGTGGTACTTCGTCGCCGTCCCCTTGTCCATCACCACGTCATCGGCCGTGGTGGGGGCCCTGCCCGCCACCAGGCGCACCGAGGAGAGCTTCGGGTTGGGGTCGAAGGAGAAGCCGAGAGCCGAGCCCGCCTTACCGACCGCGTTCCCGCCGGCGACGAACTGGGCGTAGCCGGCCACGGACCCGCTCACGTACGCCACTCCGGGTACGCGGCTGACCGCCTTGGCGACCGCCTCCGGGATCGGCTTGCGATCGGCGGTGCCGTTGACGGCGGCCGCGGTGTTATTACCGAAGGCCGCCTTTCCTCGGATCTGGAAGCTGATGTGCTGGTAGGCGTTACCGACGAGACTGTCGAAGGTCCGGTTCAGGGTGTCGGTGAGGACCAGCGTCCCCGAGACGAAGGTCACCCCGAGCACGATCGCCAGGGCGGTGAGGGCCAGGCGCAGCTTCCGGGCGCGCAGGCCGTTGACCGTCACCTTGCGCATGCTTCAGCTCCCGAGCTTCATCATCTGCTCGAGGACCGAGTCGGCCGTCGGCGAGCTCAGCTCGCCCACCACCTTGCCGTCGGCGAGGAACACGACCCGGTCGGCGTAGGCGGCCCCCCGCGGGTCGTGGGTGACCATGACGATCGACTGGCCGTGCTCGGTCACCGAGCGGCGCAGGAAGGCCAGCACCTCGGCCGACGAGCTGGAATCGAGGTTACCCGTGGGCTCATCGGCGAAGATGAGCTCGGGCCGGCGGATCAGGGCCCGAGCACAGGCGGTCCGCTGCTGCTGGCCACCGGAGAGCTCACCGGGACGGTGCGAGAGCCGGTCGGCGATCCCCAGCGCTCCGACGAGATAGTCGAACCACGCCTGGTCGATCTCCGCCCCTGCGAGGTCGAGGGGAAGGGTGATGTTCTCGCCCGCCGTGAGCGTGGGCACGAGATTGAAGGACTGGAAGACGAAGCCGATCCGGTCCCGGCGCAGGTCGGTGAGGCCCGCGTCGTCGAGCTCCTCGATCTCCTGCTCGCCCACGAAGGCGCGTCCCGACGTCGGCGTGTCGAGCCCCGCCATGCAGTGCATGAGCGTCGACTTTCCCGACCCCGATGGTCCCATCACGGCGGTGAACTCACCGCGGGCGAACTCCACGTTGACGCCGTCGAGCGCGCGGACGACGGCGTCGCCCTTCCCGTAGGTCTTCGTCAGCTCGACGGCGCGGGCGGCCGGCGATGTCAGGTGCGGCTCGGATGAGAGTTGCTCAAGCACAGACCGGATAGTGAACGCTGCCTGAGCTCCTGAGAAGCCGGGCAGCCGGAGTCTTGCGTGGTACAGGTAGCCCTACCGCGTGGTCGTCGCGCTTGCTCGGCCTGGCCGAAGCCCAGTGTGTGTGTGCGCGCGCGTGTGTGGCAAATCTCCCCCACTGGGGTTCGCGCGAGGGATAAGGTCGCTCAGACATCATCCGTCCAGATCGGAGACGTATGCACGATCCTCTATCGGCGACCAGCGCGGTTCCCTCGCTGGCGATCCGGAACACCGCGCCGCGAAGCCGCTTGACCACCCTCGTCCGGCTGATCATCGCCATCCCGTGGTACCTCGTCGCGGCGTTGTGGGGCATCGCCTCCTTCGTGTGCGTGATCGTCGCCTGGTTCGTGCTCCTGTTCACGGCTCGCTATCCGGCGGGGCTCTATAGCTTCGTCGCCGGTTACGCCCGCTTCAACACGCGCACATACGCCTTCGCGTTCCTCCTCGTGGACCCGCTCCCCCCGTTCGACGGAGCCGAGCATCCCGAATATCCGGCGGTACTGCGGCTCGGCCCGCCGCTCGCCTCCTACAGCCGGCTAAAGGTCCTCTTGCGGATCTTCTACATCATCCCGGCGTACGTGATCGGGATCATCGCTGGAATCGCGCTCGAGGTCGTGGGCTTCATCAGCTGGCTGGTGATCCTCGTCCTTGGCAGGCAGCCTGAGGGGCTGCAGAACATCCTGCGCGAGGCCCTGGGATGGCAGATCCGGTACCTGCTGCTCATCACCCTGGTCACCGAGACTTACAGCCTCGAGGTCGTCTGAGGCGCCGCGCGTCGTCGGCGATGGCGTTTGGTCGATCGCGGATCGGGGGATATCGCGTTTCAGAGTGAGCTCGCGCGTCGATCGGAGGACAGCATCGATATGGCTGGCTGCGCTCGCGAGTTGCGCGTGCGCGGTGCCCGCCGTTGCCCTCGCCGAGCCTTCAGCGACGGCAGCGAAGGGCTGCGGTCAGCTCAACGGACACGGCCTGAGAGCGTCGCTCCCGATCGAGGCGACAGGCGTCTCCTGCGCCCAAGCGCGAAGGCTCATCGCCGCTTGGCGGCGAAGGCAGTCGGCATGCCTGCCCGCCGACGGCGGAGCGCTGCACAAGTCCTGCACGGTCCAGAGCTGGAAGTGCACCGCCGAGCAATCGATGGACGGGGCCACTATTCCGGTCGCGTGCGCGCGACGAGCGAGGCGGGTCCGGTTCAAAGTTCCCGTCTAGTGCGGCGGGCCGCCACGACCATCGCCTTCCCTCAAGGCGAGACGATCAACGCCCCGGCCCTTACCACCATGCTCATCCTGTCCTGCGTCGCCGCGGGCCCCGAGCGGCCCGCGGCCCGGGACTGACGAGGCTATTACTGGTGTTGACCAGCGCGCGTCCGGTATTGCTGAGGCCTGGCGTGACGGCTCCAGCGGTACAGGCCGTGGGGGGCTGCCGGATCTGCCCGTACCCGTCCGAACAGGGGCTGAGTGTGGGCGGCACGATCACCGATAGTGGAGATGTAGTGCTCGCCGCAGGAGTCGGCGACCTGGCGGGAACCGTTGCCGAGACAGCTCGAGTCGACCCACCGCATCCGGCCAGGAGGACCGCGGCGCCGGTGACCAGGGCGAGGGCGAGGGCTGTCTTCATGCGCCGGTCCCGGCAACACCAGCTAGTTCGTGCACGCGACCATCCAACGTGCTGCTGGGTGGCGGTGGCGCTGCCAGTCGCCGTGTTCCGTCTTCGGGGAGCGCGGTGCCATCTTTGCGCAGGCTCGCGCACGTCAGCCAGCGTTCCCCGCGAAGCAGTGAGATCAGCATGCCGTTGAACTGCGCGTCGGGGTCTGCCACCAGGTGCAGGGGGAGTTCAGGACCGATTGCTGCACCGCCACGATGCGTGGCCACGACCACGGTCTCTACGGGCTCCTTCCAGCCCGGTGGGACATCTAATATCTCGAGCTCGACGACGAGATCCGACCTGCTCTCCTCCGCGCTCCAGTCCTGATCAGCCATGGCCTCGTAGCTGGGGGCAAAATCCGCGATCCGCTCGTCGATGTGCGCGCACAACCACGGATCGCTGATGTTGGCGCGTGCCCGCCAGAAATAGTGGTCCGCGGGATGCCGGAGCAGCCAGGCGAGGGCCGGCACGCTCGACTGCTCCCCGGGCCGGCGGCTCGGGCGCAGCTGCTCACCCCTTTCCCGGCCCCTGCGGCGCGCGTCTACGAGCTCCTCGACGCGGCGACCCACGGCGCCGGCCCAGTCAGCTTCCGGCCAGCTGCCAATCAACGAGCAGATCCGATCGAGCAGAGCCAGATCGCTGTCAGCCACGGCGCCGTCGAGTCCCGCCGCTCGGTAGGTCAGCACCGAGCGCCGCGCCATCGCAGCCGACACCGCCCAATCAGCATCCCGCGCGGCGTCAACCCCCGGCTCCCCCCACGCCACAAGCTTGATCACCAGCGACATGACCAGGTCCGAAGCCTCGCGGAGCACAAGCGCCTCGCGCAGGTGCGCGGGCAACCTCTCCACCGACTCCAGCAGGGCTCGAGCGTGCTCAAGGTCCCATGCGTCCATCCCCGATCCCACCTCGGCAAGATGATCGTCGGCGATCGTCATGGAGCAGATGATGAAGGCGACGGCCGCCGCGCGCAATGGCCACGTCCCCTCCTTCACCTGTTCTGCTTCTCGCGCGCCTCCAGCCAGCGGTCGAAGTCGCGAGCGACGATCCGCTCGTCGTGAACTGCGGCGGCATCCGGAGAGGCCAGCCAGACGATCGGCGGTCCCATGATCGCCGGGGAGAGGAGATTGGCGCGCAGCTCATCCTCCATCTCGTCGGGAATCATCCCGGTGGCGGTTGCCCCGCCGGGCAGGAGGATGTTGGCGGTGACCG
>DATCEM010000358.1:0-12320 GCA_036510175.1 Solirubrobacteraceae bacterium
AGCGAGCCGTTAAAGTCGAGCGATGGACGACGACGAGGCTTTACTCACCGGTCGCTGCAACTGCGGCGCCGTCAGTTACGAGGTTCGGGGGCCGTTCCTGGGAGCGAGCTACTGCCACTGCACGCGCTGCCAGCGCCGCAGCGGCGCGGCGGCGTCGCCGAACGCCCGGCCGGCGCGGGGTGCTTTCCGGATCGTTGCCGGTGAGGAGCGCCTGCGGTCGTGGGCGCCGGGGAACGGGTGGGACAAATGGTTCTGTGGTGACTGCGGTTCGGCGATGTTCAGTCGCGATCCGCAGGACAGCGAGGCCGTCGGCATCAGGATGGGGACGTTCGATCGCGACCCCGGAATTCGGCCGGGGCACCACCAGTTCGTGGCGTACGCCGCCCCGTGGGAGCCGATCCCCGACGACGGCCTGCCCCGTTACCCCGAGCGCGCCGAGCCCCGCCCCCGCTAGGCCCGGCTCGCGGCCGAGCGCGGCGGGGCCGGGGGCGCGGCCGAGCGCGGCGGGGCCCGGACCGCGCGGCGGACCGCGCCGGCGGCCCGGACCGCGCGGCGGAGCGCGGGGGGACCCGTGCTGCGAAAGGACCGCCAGTTAACCCAAACGCAGCACGCCCCCCCGCCCCTCCACCGCATCGCCCCGCCTGCAGAACCGCCTTGGACTTCGCCACCGAGTCGAGGTGCTCGAGATCGGGCTTGGCTTCGGCGACGGTGCCGCCCAATTCGTGAAGCGGCGGATCAATCGCCGAACGCTGCGAGAATGGCAATCCGCGCAGGAAAGTCTTGACTAATAGTGAAAGGACGCTTGCAGGCGGCCCCAATGAGGGGGATCTGTAGCATCCTCAGAGTTGGTAATGGGCACTGACTCTCGTCTCAACCTGAACACAACACGATGAACATGGGCAACTCATCCCGTTGGCTGATCTTGATCGCTCCAGCGGTGCTGGTGGCGGCGATCGTCGTGGTGTTCGCCGTATTCGCCACTTCGCAACCGAGCGTGGCCTCCGACGCGACCGCGCTGGCGAAGGTCGACATGGCGCTCGGGGGCGGCAAGGTCGTGAGCGTGCGGGCGACCGGTCCGAATGACCGGGCGATCCCGGTCAGGCTGACCGGTGGCCGGATCGTTCCGAAGGTGAAGCTCCGACCCGATGAGCGCGTCTCCGTCGTCGCCGTGATCAAGCGTCCGGGGTGGATCGGCTGGCTCGCCGGTAGCCGCGACACCGAGCGGCTGTCGCTGAGCACGCCCACGACGTCGCTGGACGACCAGTATCTGACGCTGGCGGCAGGCGCGCCGCTGCGGCTGACCTTCAGCCATCCCGTCTCCACGTTCGCCTACGGCCAGCCGGGTGCGCTGCAGCACCGCACGTTCGCCCAGCTGCAGGCCAGCGTGACGATCGCCCGTCCGGCGCCCGCCGGGACGCTCACCGTGGCGGCGGCCCCCCGGGCATGGGAGACGGCGAGCACCACCTCCGTTGCCTGGTTCCCCGCCGGCGCCCCGACGAGCGCGCTGGCCAACCCGGCCCCGGGCCGGAACATCACGGCCACGACCCCGATCACCCTGACCTTCTCCAAGCCCTATTCCCAGATCCTCGGTTCCGCGTGGCCGAAGCTGTCACCCGATCCCGCCGGCACCTGGAGCGCGATCGACAGCCACACGATCGAGTTCAAGCCCAGCGGCTACGGCTTCGGCCTGGGAACGACGATCGGCGTCGACCTTCCGAGTGGAGTCCAGGTCGTCGTCGGTCACGCCTCGTGGACGGTGCCGCAAGGTTCGAGCCTGCGCGTGAACCAGATCCTCGCCCAGCTCGGATACCTCCCCGTGCGCTGGCACCCCGACTCGCGCCCGGTGCCGGCAACGGCCGGGGCGCAGCTCACCGCGGCGGTCAAGCCGCCGGCCGGCAGCTTCTCGTGGATCTATGGCAACACCCCGAGCTCGCTCGAGGGCCAGTGGGATCCCAACCACCAGACGGTGGTGACGCAGGGCGCGCTGATGGCCTTCGAGCAGAACCAGAATATGTACGGCACCGATCCCACCCCAGCGCAGGTCTGGCGCGCGCTCATCAGCGCGGCGATCAAGGATCAGCGCTCGAGCTTCGGCTACACCTACGTGATGGTGAGCGAAGGCTCGCCGGAGAGCCTCAACCTGTGGCACAACGGGCGCACCGTGCTCACCACGCCGGTCAACACGGGCATCCCCTCCGCACCGACGGATACGGGCACCTATCCCGTGTTCGAGCACCTACCGGTCACTACCATGACCGGGACGAACCCCGACGGAAGCGCCTACTCAGATCCGGGTATTCCCTGGGTCAGCTACTTCCACGGCGGCGACGCTCTCCACGGCTTCATCCGAGGGAGCTATGGCTCCCCGCAGAGCCTCGGATGCGTCGAGATGCCCTTCTCGACGGCGGGGCGCGTCTATCCCTTCACGCCGATCGGCACCCTGGTCAACGTCGAGTAGGAGCCGTCCCGGCGCCGCCGCTCGGTGCCGTCCACCCGTCGGGCACGCCGATCTCCTCGAAGGAGACCTCCTCCCATCCGTCCCGCAGCAGGGAGGCATGGTGCGGCTGGTGGCGAATAGCCAAGGCACCGATGTGGACGCCACGAACTCGCTTGCGCAGCACCGCGTACCACAGCGTGGACGCGTCATCGGATCCCTGGATCCGATGCCACGGAAGCTCGGGGATCCGCTCGCCGGTCGCGAGCCGAGCATCGATGAGCTGGCGCAGAGTGGCGACCTGACCCGTGCCCGTATCGATGAAGAACCTGCTCACGACCACGGAGGCTAGCCCGCCGCCGGCGACACTGCAGTGGGAGGATGCGCTCGGCATGTTCGAGCAGGACCTCCGCCGGCGAGGCGCCGCCGAGAAGACCCATCGCGCCTATCGCGTCGATCTCGCGCAGTTCTCCCGCTGGGCCGCCGGAAATGCGCTCGAACCGGCGACGGTCGACCACCGGGCGCTGCGCCGTTACGCCGCGAGCCTGTCCGAGCGGGGGCAGGCTCCTGCCACCGTCGCTCGTAAGCTCGCCGCTCTGCGCGGCTTCTTTCGAGCCCTCGTCGAGCTCGGTGAGCGAGGCGACAATCCCGCCGAGCTGCTCAGCTCGCCCAAGCGGCCTCAGACGCTTCCCCACGTACTGAAGGCAGCCGACATCGCCGCGCTCCTGGACCGCATCCCCGCGACCACGCCGCTCGAGTTGCGCGACCGGGCATTGTTCGAACTGGCCTACGCCTCCGGGCTCCGGGCGGAGGAACTCGTGTCGCTCGACCTCGGCGCCGTCGACTTCGACGCCGAGCGCGTGCGCGTCGAGGGCAAGGGGGAGAAGACCCGTCTCGTTCCCACCGGCGAGCATGCGCTGCGCGCCATCGAGCGCTACCTCGGCCGGGCCAGGCCGGCGCTCGAGAACGGCGAGGACGCCGCTCTCTTCCTCTCGAAGACGGGCCGCCGCCTGAGCACCTCCGACGTCCGTCGCCGGCTACGGGTATGGACGCAGCGGGCCTCGGCGCAGATTCCGGGGGCCGGCGATCTCCATCCGCACGCACTGCGACACTCGTTCGCGACCCACCTGCTGGAGGGCGGAGCTGACCTTCGAGCGATACAGGAGCTGCTCGGCCACGCAAGCATCTCGACCACACAGGTCTACACTCGGGTAGAGTCGTCGCGTCTGCGGGCCACCTACCTGCGGAGCCATCCGCGGGCATAGGCACCGACCCCGGGGGAAAAGCTGGAAACTAACGTCAAAGCGATCGAGCTGCAGGATCTGTGGCGGCGCTACAAAACGTCGGGTGATGAACGCGCGCGCGAGCGCCTTGTCGTTGCCTATTCCCCGCTGGTCAAATACGTCGCGGGAAGGATGAGTTCTGGGCTACCCGCTCACGTCGACGAGGCCGATCTCATCTCCTACGGGCTGGGCGGCTTGATCTTCGCGATCGAGCGCTTCGACCTGTCTCGGGAGATCAAGTTCGAGACTTACGCGATCACCCGGATCCGCGGCGCGATCATCGACGAGCTCCGGTCGCTCGACTGGGTTCCGCGGTCGGTGCGCGCCCGCGCCCGGGAGATCGAGCGGGTGAACATGAAGCTCGAGGCGCGCCTGCAGCGCGCACCCACCGACGAAGAGATGGCCGGCGAGCTCAAGGTCGACCTCGAGGAGTTCCACGAGGCGCTGCTCCAGATCTCGAACTCGACGATCGTCGCCCTCGACGAGCTGTGGAACGTCTCGGACTCGAGCGGCGACCAGGTCTCGCTCCTCGACACGATCCCCGATCACGGCGCGCCCGACCCCGAGGCGATGGTCGACCAGGGCGAGCTGCGCGACCGCATCGCCGATGCCATCGCCGCCCTCCCCGAGCGGGAGAAGCTCGTGATCGCCCTCTACTACTACGAGAACCTGACGCTCCGAGAGATCGGCGAGGTCCTCGGCGTCACTGAATCCCGCGTGTCCCAGCTGCATACCAAGGCCGTACTGCGACTGCGCTCGAAGCTCGGCGGCGAGCTCGACTCGTAGGCGGCTGGCGCCGGGGAGTTCGGCCGGCGCCGATCTCGGGAGGCGGGCAGTCAGCCCAGTAGCTTGCTCACCCCGGTCGCGGAGGGTATCGTCGCCCTTTGCATCTGAGTGAGAGGAGTCAGGCATGCACCAGGCTGCGGATAGGATTCGCAACGTGGCTCTCGTCGGCCACCGAGGTAGCGGAAAGACCTCGCTCCATGAGGCGCTGCTCTTCCAGGCCGGCGCCGTGAACAGGATGGGATCGGTCCTCGACGGGACCACGGTGTCCGACGCGGATGCCGACGAGAAGAGTCGCCAGATGTCGATCGCCGCGGCCCTCACGTCGTTCTCGTGGGATGGCCGGAAGGTCAACCTGATCGACACCCCGGGGGACTCGAGCTTCGTCGCCGATGCACTCGGCGCCCTGCGCGTGTCCGAGTCCGCGATCTTCGTCATCAACGCCGTGATGGGCGTCGAGGTACACACCACCCGCCTGTGGCAGCGCGCCGCCGAGCTCGATCTCGCCCGCCTGCTCTTCGTCAACATGCTCGACCGTGAGCGTGCCGACTTCTTCCGCGCGCTCGATTCGCTGAAGAGCGCCTTCGGCCCGCATGTCGTCGCCACCGAGATCCCGATCGGCTCAGAGCACGAGGTCTCGGGCCTGATCGACCTCGTCGACATGAAGGCCTACCGCTACGAGAACGGGAGTCCGACGCGGGACAACAGCATCGAGATCCCGATTCCCGATGACCTGCTGGCGCAGGCGCAGAAATATCGGGAGAAGCTCATGGACGAGGTAGCCGAGAACTCCGACGCGCTGATGGAACGCTACCTCGAGGGCGAGGAGATCTCCCACGAGGAGATCGTCGCCGCGCTCAAGGACGGCACTAACCACGGCGCCATCTTCCCCGTCACCTGCGGCGTCGCCACCCGTAATCTCGGGACCAACCGGCTGCTCGACGCGATCGTCGAGGACCTGCCGTCGCCGGTCAAGCACGGTGGCCTGGAGATCGGCGAGGTGACGCTCGAGCCCGATGAGGGCAAGGAGCTTTTCGCCTACGTGTTCAAGACCCGGGCGGACCCGTTCGCGGGCCGGATCAACCTCTTCCGCGTCTACCAGGGGGTGATGAAGCAGGATTCTCAGGTCCTCAACACGCGCGCCCATGCCAAGGAGCGCCTCGGTCAGCTGCTGAGCTTCGAGGGAGGACAGACCGGGCATGTCACGGAGTTCGGCCCGGGGGACATCGGCGCCGTCGCCAAGCTCAAGGAGACACGAGCGGGGGACTGGCTCGCCTCGCGCGACGAACCGATCGAGATGCCTCGGGTCGAGCTACCGGCACCGGTGATGGCCTTCGCCGTCGAGCCGAAGAGCAAGGGCGACGAGGACAAGGTGTTCACCGCGCTGAGGCGCCTGCAGGAGGAGGACCCCACGATCGACCTCCATCGCGACCAGCAGACGGGCGAGCAGATCGTCGCCGGGCTCTCGCAGGTCCATGTCGAGGTGATCGTCGAGCGCCTGCATTCGCGCTTCGGCGCGGACGTGAGCCTGAAGCCGCCGCGCGTGCCCTACCAGGAGACGATCCGCAAGCCGGCCAAGGCGCACGGCCGGCACAAGAAGCAGACCGGCGGGCGCGGCCAGTTCGGCGACTGCCACATCGAGATCGCGCCGCGTGAGTCGGGCGAGGGCTTCGAGTTCGTCAACGCGATCAAGGGAGGCGTGATTCCGACCGGGTTCATCCCCGCCGTGGAGAAGGGCGTGATCGAGGCCATGGGCCAGGGCGTGGTCGCCGGCTACCCGGTCAAGGACGTCAGCGTGCGCCTCTACGACGGCTCCTACCACACGGTTGATTCGTCGGAGATGGCCTTCAAGATCGCCGGCTCCCAAGCCATGAAGCAGGCGCTCGAGGAGGCTGCCCCCGTGCTCCTGGAGCCGATCATGCTCGTGACCGTGAGCGCGCCCGAGGACGGTGTCGGCGACGTGATCGGCGACCTCAACTCGCGTCGCGGCCGGCCGCTGGGCATGGACTCGGCCGCTGGCATGACCGAGGTCAAGGCCGAGGTGCCGATGGCGGAGATGCTCGCCTACGCCCCCGACCTACGCTCGATCACCGGTGGCCGCGGCGAATTCACGATGGAGTTCCTCCGCTACGAGGAGGTTCCCGGCCATCTCGCCGGCAAGGTCGTCGAGGAGGCCCGCTCCGAGCACGAGACGGTCAAGGCCTAAGCGCCTGATCGCAACCGTTCGTCCAGGTTCGCATGTTCCGCGGGGTCGCTGGTACCCTCGAAGATCGGTGAGTACCAGGGACATCCGCACCTCCAACGTGCCCGTCGCATGCGACGTATGCGGGCGCACGCTGCTCCGCGGCGAGCATGCCGATACCTATCTGGCGGGCGGCACGCGTCGGGCCGTGTGCGAGCTGTGCAGCTCGCGGGCGCTGCACGAGGGGTGGGTGCGCGAGGGGTCGATCGCCGCCTTCGACCCGGGCGAGACGCCCACCGAGCGACGCTCGCTCCTCGGCCGGCTGCGGACGCGCCGGGAGACCGACGCCATCGAGCCGCTCGCCGGAGACGTGGACCTCCACCCCGGATCGGGCCAGTCGTCGCGAACCCGCGAGCCCCGCCATGTTCACGCGGTGCCGACGAGCGCCGAGCACAAGGTCTCCTCGGCCGTCGACGCGTTCAATTCCTCCGAGCACCCTCGCACGGTCGCGGGGGTCGCCCGCTCTCTCGGTGCCCCCGGGGTGTCGGTGCGGCCCTCCGAGGCTCGGCCCAGCGTGGTCAACGTGACTGTGTCATGGGAGCTGTGCTGGTACCGCTACGAGGTCGACCTCTCCGACGACGGGCTCGGCGTCCGCCTGTCGGCGCAGGGATACGAGCTCGACGAGCTACCGCCGGAAGAGCTCGAAATCAACGCTGCGGCCAACGACCGCGGCGCGCTCGCGCTGGATTAGTACTCCGCCACGACACGGCCCGACAACCGTTCGATCGCCGCCGACCGCGCCTGGTGAACGGTTCACAGCCACGCTGGACAAGCGTTCGATCGCCGCCGAACCCGGCTGTGAACTAGCATCCACCGCCGTGATCTACTGCGTGGTTCCCGAGGCGCTCGCGGATGAGCTGTTCGACAAGCTCACCGCCTACTACGCCGACGACGCCAACGTCACCGTGATGGTGGACCGGCGCAAATCCGAGCGGCGCGAGCGGGGCGCGCCCCCCGGGGGGCTGCGCCAGGTGCGCGACCGCCGCCGTTCCCGCGTGCCGGGGGAGATTCCCGACATCAGCGGCGACTGAAAGTGAAGGTCGTCGTCAACGTTGACGGCGGCAGCCGCGGCAACCCCGGTCCCGCAGCGATCGGCGTCGTCGTCGCCGATCCCGAGGGGGAGGTTCTCGATCAGGTCGCCGAGGTGATCGGCGTGGCCACAAACAATGTGGCCGAGTACCGAGCCCTCCTGCGCGGCCTCGAGCGCGCCCGCGACCTGGGAGCTACCGAGGTCGAGATCGTGGGCGACTCCGAGCTCATCGCCCGCCAGCTCAACGGCCAGTACAAGGTCAAGCATGCCTCGATGAAGCCGCTCTATCTCCAGGCGATGGACGCCCTGCGGACCTTCGAGCGCTGGCAGATTCGCACCGTTCCGCGTGCGCTAAACGCCCATGCCGACGCGCTGGTCAATGCCGCCCTCGATGCCGCCTAGACCCCGCAGCGAAGCACGCCACGACCCCCGCCCGCTACCCTTGCACTCGTGATCGACGCTCTCAGCGAGCTGACGGAGACCCTGGAGGGAACGGTCCAGAAACTGCGCGCGGGGGAGCTCGAACCCGACGCGATCCTGGCGCTCGTCGAGGAGTGCTCGCGGCTGGCCACGGAGGCAAGCGCCGAGCTCGTCCAGCGGACGCGTGCGGCCGTCGAGCCGCTGCCCGATCTCCCGGGCCAGCTCCCGCTGCCCGCCGGTTAGTGCGACCCACTGGCGTCGCTTATCCGGAGCACCTCCGCTCCGATGTCGACCGCTACTTGAGCAGCCTGCGCTTCGCCAGCGAGCCCGCGTCGGCCGGCCTGGAGGAGGCGATGCGATACTCGCTGCTCGCCGGCGGCAAGCGGATCCGGCCGGTGCTCGCACTGGCCACGGCCTCCGCGATCGGGCGGGACCCGTCCACGGTGCTCCCGCTGGCGGGAGCGCTGGAGCTCATCCACACCTACTCGCTGATCCACGACGATCTGCCCGCGATGGACAACGACGACATGCGCCGAGGGCGTCCGACCTGCCACCGGGCGTTCGGCGAGAACGTCGCCATCCTCGCCGGCGATGGCCTCTACGCGGAGGCGTTCCGGCTCGTGCTCGCAGATCAGGAGGGCGACCCCGGGAGCGTGCTTGCGGCGGTCAGGGAGCTTGCCGCGGCCGCGGGCGTAAACGGGATGGTGGGCGGGCAGTATCTGGATGTGGCGGGCACGGCGCCCGAGGGCGCCGTCGGCCTGCGCCGGATCCACGAGCTCAAGACAGGACGTTTGATCGGAGCCAGCATCGAATGCGTACTCCTTCTGGCCGGAGAAAGCGAACCTGACACAATTGGCTACTTCCACACCTTCGCGAGCGAGCTGGGAGTGCTCTTTCAGATCGTCGATGACATCCTTGACGTCACCGGCTCGGACGAGGATCTCGGCAAGCCCCGAGGCTCGGACGAGCGGCTCGGCAAGCGGACCTACGTGACCGAATTCGGTCTTCAGGGTGCGCGCCTCCGGGCCGTCGAATCGCATGAGAGCGCCCGAGCCGCGCTCGCCCAGGCCGCTCCGTCCGGCGCAGCGGAGCTCGAGCAGATAACCGACTTCATCGCCGATCGGACCCACTGATGAACACGCTACTCGCCGGCATCCGCGAACCCACAGACCTCCACGAGTTGGACGACGACGAGCTCCAGCAGCTCGCCCAGGAGGTGCGCGAGCACATCATCGACACGGTGGGCGAGATCGGCGGTCATTTCGGCTCCAACCTCGGAGCCTGCGAGCTGGCAGTGGCTCTGCACTCGGTGCTCGACTCCCCCCGCGACAAGATCCTCTGGGATGTCGGCCACCAGGCGTACCCGCACAAGGTGCTCACGGGCCGCCGCGACGAACTCCAGACGATCCGCAAGTACGGCGGCCTGGCGCCGTTCTGCGCCATCCACGAGTCCGAGCACGACATCATGGGCGCGGGTCATGCGTCGACGGCGATCGGCTACGCGGTGGGGATCAAGGAGGCGATGCGCTCGGGCCACGGGGAGGACGCGCACGTCGTCGCCGTCGTCGGAGACGGGGCGATGACCGGCGGCGTGGCTTTCGAGGCGGTCCACCAGGCCGGCGGGCAGGGGACCCCGATCGTCGTCGTGCTCAACGACAACGGAATGTCGATCGCTCCCAACGTCGGAGCGCTGTCGCGTTACTTCAATCGCGTGCGGCTGGCCCCGCGCCTGTGGCACGCGCGGGAGGGCGTCGAGGGCGGGCTGACCAAGCTGCCGGTCGGCATCGGCGCCGCCTTCGAGCGGCTGGGACCGCAGTTCAAGGAGTCGATCAAGGCCTTTTGGGCCCCCGGCCTATGGTGGGAGGAGCTCGACTTCGCCTACATGGGCGTGATCGACGGGCACGACGTGCGCGCCCTCCGCGAGGCGCTGCGCGAAGCCGTCGCCGCCGAGCGGCCGGTCGTCGTCCACATCGCCACCGTGAAGGGCAAGGGGTTCGCACCCGCCGAGGAGGGCGGGCTCGAGGGCATGGAGGCATGGCACGCCGCGAAGCCCAAGTCGATCGCCAACGGCGCCCCGTCGTCAGCCGCCCCGAAGCCGGCGGGCCGGCCGGCGCCGCTGCAGTACACGCAGGTGTTCGGGGAGGCCCTCGTGCGTGAGTGTCGCCGTGACAGCCGTGTCCTGGGGATCACCGCCGCGATGAACTCCGGCACGGGCCTGAACATCCTCCAGCGGGAGCTTCCCGACCGCTATTTCGACGTGGGCATCGCCGAGCAGCAGGCGATCCTCTTCGCCGCCGGCCTGGCCCTGCAGGGATGCAAGCCGGTCGCCGCGATCTATTCGACCTTCCTCCAGCGCGCCTACGACCAGATCGTCCACGACGTCTGCCTCCAGCGCCTGAACGTAGTGTTCGCCATGGACCGCGCTGGGCTTGTCGGCGACGACGGGCCGACGCACCATGGAGCGTTCGACATCGCCTTCTTGCGCTGCCTGCCCAACATGGTCCTCATGGCCCCCCGCCATGAGTCGATGCTCGCCGACATGCTCCACACCGCGCTGCTCTACGACGACGGCCCCGTGGCGCTGCGCTACCCCCGCGGCGCGGGCATCGGAGTCGAGATCCCCACCCATCCGAAGACGATCGAGATCGGTACCGGCGAGATCCTGCGCGAGGGCGGCAGGGTGGCCATCCTCGGCTACGGCACGGGCGTGGAGAAGGCGCTCGAGGCGGCCGACATCCTCGCCGATCACGGAATCGACGCGACAGTGGCCGACGCGCGCTTCGCCAAGCCGATCGACGCGGGGCTTGCCGCTCAGCTCGCCGCCGAGCATGAGCTCCTGGTCACGGTGGAGGAGGGCGTACTGGCCGGTGGCTTCGGCTCAGCGGTCTGGGAGACGCTGTCGGACATCGGCGTCGCCCCGCGCATCCTTCGCGTAGGCCTGCCCGACCGCTACGTCACCCACGGCGCGCCGGCGCTCCTGCACCAGGAGGTCGGGTTCACCGGGACGCGGATCGCCGAGCGGATCGAGGCCGCGACGGCTCAGCTCAGCCGCATCGCCGGCGCGTAGCGCCTCTCGGAGCCGTACGTAGTCCTCCGCACCTGAGTGCGGCATACAGCGGACCGCGCCTGGTCCTTCGCTGCCGATGAAGTGAGCAATGATCAGGCGATCGATTCCCCGCGTCCGGGGGCGCCGCGTCCGCGCTCAGGACAGCTCGCCATCTTCGGGCTCCGTCCGGCGGCGCGCGCTCGGACTCACGCGGCGCTTCCAGCTCATCCTCGTCATCTTGGTGATCGTTCTCGGCGGCGTGGGCTGGGTGGGGCTGTCGGCCTTGGCCGCCGCCCATCGGTCGCTCGAGAGCATCTACCGCGTCAACGTCGCCGATCAGCAGGTCGTCACCAATCTCAGCGGAAACCTCGACGATGCGGCTCAGACGATCCTGCGAGGCTGGGTGAAACCGGATCGGCGCCTGCTCGCTCAGCTCACGACCCGGCTCACCGCGACCGACCTACCCGAGATCGAGCTCGGCATCGAGCAGCTGTCTGGACTGGCCGCCGGTAACTCGAAGGAAGAGCGGATCGCCTCGGAGATCGCTGCTCATTGGATCGGGTTCGAGACGCTGTGGGGCGATGGCCAGTGGGGAAACGGTCTCGCCCGTAATCGAGGTGCGCGCATCGCCGCCGTCACCGCTTCGCTCGACGCGCTCACCAATGAGGCGGACGAGATCAACGCGTTGGAGAACGGCGACGGCACGCGGGCCGTACGGCAAGCCCGCGCTGACGCGGCCTCGAGCCGGCAGAGGATGATCCTGGCCCTCGCGCTCGGGGCCTTCGTGAGCCTCGCCACCATTCTGTGGCTCACCCGCGCGGTCCTTCCGCGCATCCTCGCGTTTTCTCGCTTCGCCGGAAGGATCGCTGAAGGCGACTACGCCGAACGGCTCGAGGCTCGCGGCGATGACGAGCTCGGGCACCTGGGCCGCACGCTCGATGATGTCGCCGAAAGCCGGCAGCAGGCCCAGGAGTTCGAGCGTACGCAGGCGGAGTTCAGCGAGTCGCTACAGCTCATCGGGGACGAGCGCGAAGCCCAGGAGCTGGTCCGGCGCCACCTCGAACGCAGCATCCCGACCTCCA
>DATCEM010000359.1:0-2152 GCA_036510175.1 Solirubrobacteraceae bacterium
CCCCCCGCTCGCCCCGGCCGTCGTCCACCGCTACCTCGCCAGCACGACCGCCCACTCCATCGCCAAGAAGGTCCTCCGCAAGCTAGTCCCGAAGGAGCAGGTCGAAGACCTCGCCACGGACACCCTCGTCCGCGCCCTGAAGGCCCCGCCGCCGCACACCGAGGCCGTGCTGCCCGGCTGGTTCGCGCAGATCGCCCGGCGCCGGGCCATCGACTGGCTCCGCAAGACCAAGCGCCGCAAGAAATACGAAGGCCCCATGCCCGTCCACGTCGCCCGCGAGGACGACTACACCGGGCAAGCCATCGACACCGGCGACGCCGCCGCCATTTCCCCCTCCTTCTCCTACGATCCCTCCGCCGACGCCGACCCCGCGAAGCTCCTCGGCGACGAGCTCGATCACTTCATCGGCGACCACGCGCGCGACCGCGAGGTGCGCGAGATGATCCGCGAGCACTCCGACGACGGGAAGACCTACGCCGAGATCGCCGCCGCCCGCGGCCTCACGCCCGCGCAGGTCGCCAACCGCATCCTGCGCTTCAAGGTGAAGTACTCCGCCCGCGTCCAGCGCCGGCGCCAGATCCTCTTCGGCCTCGCGCTCCTCAAGGCCGCCGGCTGGGCCGCCGCCATCCTCCTCTCCGCCTTCCTCGCCTGGTACCTCCTTCGCCGCGGCCCCGACGACATCCGCCCCGATCCCTCCCGCTCCGTCCCGAGCGCCACGCCCTCCGCGAGCGCGTCGGCCCCCGTCTTCCTCCAGGCCCTCCCGCCGCCTCCCGAGCCCAGCTTCGCCCCCGACAAGCCCCAGCCGCCGAGGCTCAAGCCCTGACGCGGTGCAGTGGAGAGCCGCCTCTCTTCTGTCTCCGTGGCCCGGTTCACCTTGGAACGCGTTCCACTCGTGCCACAATCTCGCGCTCAAACGGGTTGCGTGAGGGTTGCCGCGGCGCGTAGCATCGCGCGGCTTGTTCTCGGGCGATGGTCGGCGTGGGTTTCCTACCGGAGGATGCATGAAGCTTTCACATGGATTGGGGCTGACGGGGCTTGGACTGTTCGGCGCAGTGCTCGCCGTCACCAGCATGACCACATCGGTCGGCTGCAGCGGTGGCAGCAGCGGTAGCAGCAGCGGCGGCGGCAGCGGCGACACGTGCGCCAACACGGCCAACAAGTGCATCGTGCAGCCGGCCGCGCCGACCACCGGCTCGCCGACGAGCGCGAGCCACAACTACGCGATCAAGAGCCTGTACCTCGGCGACACGGATCGCACCGGGGTGGCCAGCTCCGAGGCGTGGAAGGCCTACGGCTACAACCTCGACAACCTCGTCACCACCAAGAGCTCGACCGACGTCTGCACCCTCGCGGCCGGTGCCTCGAAGACGACGCAGGCCGACGGCAACGGCGGCATCGACAACTCGTTCGGCGAGAACATCCTCCCCATCGTCATCACGACGGCGGGATCCGGGGCGGCGGCGGCCATCAATACCGCGATCACCGAAGGCCACTTCACGATCATGACGTACGTGACGGGCTTCGACGATTCGGCCAACAACACCACCAGCGCCACGGGGCTCACGGGGCTCCTGCTCGCGGGTGGCAACTACGCCGACGCGCACGACGGTGGCGCTCCCACCTGGGACATGTCGACGCACTGGCCCATCGTGCCGACCATCATGAACGGCTGCGACCCGACGAACGGCTGCGGCACCGGCTGCACGTACGGCTCGTCCGCGGGCGCGTGCGGCGTCGACCCGATCAAGGCCGCGACGATCACCTTCCCGCAGGCCTACCAGGCCGGCGGTACGTTCGTGAACGGCAGCCCGGCCTCGCTGAGCCTGAACCTCAGCATCGGCGGTCAGTCGCTCTCGATCACCGTGCACTCGGCGCTCATCACGTTCCAGCCGAAGTCCGCGGGCTCGGTGACCGACGGGACCATCGCGGGCGTCCTCATCACGGACGAGCTGGTGCAGGCCCTCAAGAGCGTCGCCGGCAACATCTCGACGTCGCTGTGCTCGGGCAGCGCGTTCGACAGCATCGCGTCGCAGATCGACCAGGCGTCGGACATCGTCATCGACACGAACTCGGGTGCCGTGTCCAACACCAGCGGCCCGATGTGCAACGGCATCTCCATCGGCCTCGGCTTCGAGGGCACGGAGATCGCGGC
>DATCEM010000360.1:0-3519 GCA_036510175.1 Solirubrobacteraceae bacterium
CCAGCCTCCGACGTAGCTGTGCAGCGTGCGGTCCTCGATCGCCACCGTCCGGCTTCCGACGGCGTCGAGCAAGGCCCGGTCGTGGGACACCAGGAGCAGCGAGCCCTCGAAGGCGCCCAGCGCCTCCTCGAGCGCCTCGCGACTCTCGAGGTCGAGGTGGTTGGTCGGCTCGTCGAGGATCAACACGTTGGCGCCGGAGTGAACGAGGATGGCCAAGGACAGCCGCCGGCGCTCCCCGCCCGACAGTCCCTCGAGCGGTTTCTCCGCCTCCTCGCCCGAGAAGAGGAACCGTCCGAGCAGCGCCCGCGCCTGGTTGGGGGTGAGGTGGGTGGCATGCGTGGTCGCCTCGAGCACGGTTCGAGCCGTTCCCCCGCCCAGCTCGTCGGCGTGCTGAGAGAGATAGCCGAGGTTGACGTTATGCCCGGTGCGGAGCTTGCCCGAGGGCAGCGCCCGGCGCCCGGCCAGGGTCTCGATCAGCGTCGTCTTCCCGGCTCCGTTGGGCCCCACGAGCGTGACGTGCTCGCCGCGTTCGAGCCAGAGGTCGGCGTGCTCGAGCAGCGCCTTCTCGCCTGCGTTGATCTCGCCCTGCTCGAGCTCGAAGACGACCCGGCCGCTGCGTTCGGGGGGCTTGAAGGCGAAGGTGAGGGAAGCGCTGTCGGCCGCTCCCCGCTGCACGCGGTCGATCTTCGCCAGCTTCTTGGCGCGCGACTGCGCCTGCCGGGCGCGGGTACCGGCGCGAAACCGGGTGACGAAGCGATCGAGTCGTTCGATCTCCGCCTGCTGGCGCTCGATGGCCCGGCCGAGCGCGAGCTCGCGAGCCGCCTTCTCCTTGCGCCAGGCGTGCCAGGGCCCGTCGAAGAACCGGGCGCGGCCTGCCTCGAGCTCGAGCACCGCAGTGCCCACGGCCTCGAGGAACCAGCGGTCGTGGGCGACGAGGACGATGGCCGCGTCGAGGGTGATCAGGTGCTGCTCGAGCCACTCGAGCGAGGCGATGTCGAGATGGTTCGTCGGCTCATCGAGGAGCAGGAGGTCGGGGTCGCCGGCGAGCACGCGCGCGAGCGACCCGCGCGTGAGCTCCCCGCCCGAGAAGGTGTCGAGCGTGCGATCGAGGTCAGCGTCGCAGAAGCCGAGTCCGTGGAGGGTCGCCAGGGCGCGGTCGCGCCAGCGGTATCCCCCGGCGTGCTCGAGCCGCGCCTGGGCCTGCGCGTAGCGGGTCATCGTCGCGTCGTCATGGGCTCCGTCCGCCATCGCCTGCTCGAGCCTGGAGAGCTCGGTTTCTATCGCCACCAGCTCGCTGGCCCCGGAGAGGACGTAGTCGCGCAGGGTCAGCGAGCGCTCGCGCGGGGGGCGCTGGTCGTGGAGCGCCACCTTCGTTCCCTTGGCGAACACGAGCTCGCCCTGGTCCACCGAGGCCTGGTCCGCGAGCATGCGCAGGAGTGTGGTCTTGCCCGCGCCGTTGCGTCCCGAGAGCGTCATGCGGTCGCGGCGTTCGAGCTTGAACGACACCCCCCGCAGGAGGGGCTCGCCGGCCATGTCCTTGCCTACGTCGGATGCGATGAGTACGGCCATCGCCGCCCATGGTAGGAAGGTGCTCGCCTGAGAGACGCCTCGCCCGACGCTCGAGGCGCGCGCCGAAGGCGAATCGGCACCGGTGGCGCAGAGCCCCGTCGGGCTGCCCTGAAGTGATGACGACGGCTGAGATCTCCGGTAGGATCCGGCTCCAGATGCGTCGCGCCCGGATCATCGCCGCTCTCGTATCGCCTGCCGTTCTCCTGCTCGCGGCGGCGCCGGCCGCCCTCGCCAAGAACGGCGGCGAGGGCCTGTTCGGCGAGACCAACGACGTGAACATCACCAATGCGATGTTCCTCACGATCATCTTCTTCGTCGTCGTCATCAGCCTGCTGAGCTTCATCCAGTGGCAGCTGGAGAAGCGCAAGTACCGCCGGATCGACGCCAAGAAGCGCACCGCTGCCAACGCGGATCCCCGCGGCGGCTGGTAGCCGACCTCAGCACCCGCTGCCGATGACCGGGCGGCCCTCGGGCAGCCCGGGCGGAGCCCCGAGTCGGGCGAGAAGCTCGCTGAAGTTGTTACCGCAATAGGTCCGGTTATCGCCCGGGTCCTCCCCGTGCGCCTGCTGGTCGAGGGTTCTCGCCTTGGGGAGCACGAGTCCGGGCCCGGCCGCCCAACCCGTCTCGATGCCGTCGGTGTCGGGCTCGGCGAAGGTGGCGATCTCCTGCCCCGCCACGACCCGCTGACCCGTATGCACGGTCGGCGTGAGGCTCTCCGCCACGTAGACATAACGGCCCGCGTACGGCCCGTCGGCGAGCGTGTAGTTGACCGAATAGCCGTTCCATCCCGGGTCGGGGCCGGCGTAGCTGATGCTCGCGTCGCCGAGCGCCAGGATCGGGTCGGCGGTGTCGTCGGCGTAGTCGACGCCCTGGTCGATGCGCTCGGGCACGAGATGGCCGGCCGGGACATCGGCGAAGGGGTTGGAGTAGCTCCCGGCCTGAACCGCGCACTGCTGCTGGCCGGGCCAGCTCACATCCTGCGAGTCCCCGCCGGCGGCCATGCCGTGCTGGTAATACCTCTGTGCGCGCGAGAGGACGGCCTGGACGTACCAGTTGGCGTGGTTATAGGCGAACACCGCCCGCTGCCAGCTCGACGGGTCCGCGGTCATCCCATCATCAGCGAGATAGTGGGCGGCGCTGTAGACCGCGTCACCCTCGTCGTAGACATCGGGCGGCCGGCCCGGCGGGTCTCCCGGAGCGGACACCTTGATGGCGTCCCAGGTATCGCCGGCAGCGCCGCCGATCCCGATCTGCATCGGCCCGGCGGCGCCCGCGCTGTTGGCACCGGACCGCACACCCGGGAGCTTCGACTCGCCGAAGTCCGACTCCTCGTAGTTGATCGCGGCGAGGATCGCCGCCCCTTCGGACCCCAGGTTGTAGCGACTCGCTGCGCCCTCGAAGATGGGAACGAGCGCGGCGGGCACGCCGGCGACCGGGCCGGTCGGGGACGTGCACGCCTGCGATGCGAAGCCCGCGACGGCGACGAGCACGACCAACCCCATCGCCAGCCCGAGCAACCCCAGCACCGCTCCCAGGCGCCACATCGCCTCCGCCTCACACCACGTTGATGGCGGCCACGCGCCAGCCGGCGCGGCGTGGGACGAGCCGCAGCTCGAAGGCCCCCGGCGCTCCGCCCCGACGGATCGAGTGGACCGTCGCCAGCACCACCGCCGAGTCCCCGACCCGCCGCACCGGCGCCACCCCGACGAGCCGCTGGCGCACCTGCGCCGCCCGCACACCGGGGGGCAGGATGGCCCGATGGGACAGGAGCGCCGCGGCGAAGGCCGCCGTGCACGTCCGCGCGATCGTCCGCCGCACCGCCGGTCCGAGCTCGTCGACCTCGTAGCTCATGTCCGCCGCCGCGAACCGATGGGCAACCGCGAGAACGCGCCACCAACGACTGTCGGCGGGCAACGGCTCGTCGGGGACGAGGAGCCAGGTGGGGTGCGG
>DATCEM010000361.1:0-2214 GCA_036510175.1 Solirubrobacteraceae bacterium
CCGCCGCTACTGCTCCCGTGCGCGGTAGCGCTCCTGGCTGTCGGCGAGCGTGGCCAGCGCGTCCTCACGCGAGCGCCAGCCCGTCACCTCGACGGGCTTGCCCTCGGGCTGCTTATAGATGGAGAAGAAGTGCTCGATCTCGGTGCGGAGCTGGGCGGGAATGTCCTCGAGCTCCTCGAGCTCCATCCAGTTGGGATCGGTGCACGGAACGCACAGCACCTTGTCATCTCCGCCCTCTTCGTCGGTCATCCCGAGCAGGGCGATCGGCTTGACCTCGATCAGGCAGCCGGGGAAGGTGGGCTCCGAGACGCACACGAGCGCGTCGAGGGGGTCCCCGTCCGCCGCCAGCGTGTCGGGGAAGAAGCCGTAGTCGGTCGGGTAGACGACCGAGGCGGAGAGGAACCGGCTGAGGACGATCTCCCCCAGTTCCTCGTGCCACTCGTACTTGTTGCGGCTCCCCTTGGGGATCTCCACGCGGCAGATCAGGCGCTCTTGCTCGGGTGATCCGTTCACGGGTTGTTCGCCTACCCGGCCGAGGGGCTGCGAAAACGCCTCACCGTCTAGCGCAGGGCGAGCTTCACGGGCAGCGGGCCGAAGCGCAGCACGGTTGCCAGGTCTCGTGCGGCAGCGGTACTCAGCCCTGAGGCGATGTCGGCGCCGGGACCCCCGCGGACCCCTTCGGGGTACTCGTGGAAGTCGATCGACGGGACGGACATGAGCTTGCCGTCGAGGACGATGGCGAAGTGCTGATCGAAGGTCTGACCTCGGGAGCTAACGAAGAATCCCCGGTGAGCGACCTGCTCGGTGACGCGCGAGAACTCGCTCTCACCCGCGGACGTAAAGGCAAACTCGACGTCGGGGGCCCCCGACGTGTCGGTGCTCTGCCGAGCGCCGGTGATCGCGCCGGGCCCCAGCGCGACCCGGTCCTTGAGCACGTAGAACTGCGCCAGCGGCGAGCTGACGGCAACCGGCGCGCTCGCGTTCGGGTCGGCGGCCTGCACCACCACCGTTCCCCGGGGGACGGTGAGCAGACGCCCCTGCGCGAGGGTCACGCCAGCGCCGAAGGTGAGGTGCAGATCCGCCCGGAGGCCCTCGATGCTGGTCTGCGGCCCCGCGAGCAGGCAGTGCCCGGCGGCCGTCAAGGACGGCATCTCCCCCATCCGACGGGCGGCGAGCCGGCATGCCGCGGTGCGCGAGCCGCCGAAGAGGTAGTACGCCGCCCCGGCGTGGCTCTGGTCCGCCGCCCGGCGAGCGGCCGGCTGCCGGTGCGCAAGTTCGACCGCTTGGTAGAGCTCGAGGCTTCCGTCCCCGGGGCTTCCGGGGGGGAGCGTCGCTGTGCCCTGGCTGGTCAGGACCGCGACCGGGTCCTGGGCCGGCAGCCGGCTCGCCACCGTCGCGCCGCGGTCATGACCGCTGGTGAGGAGCGCGTCCGCCTCCCAGTCATAGAAGTAGAGCTGCCCGGGAACCGACAGGGCGACGATCCGCGCGAGGTCGCGAGCGCGCGGATCGGCGACGACGATCTCGTCGCCGGCGCGGGCGACCCGGACGCCGGGGAACACCGCATCGATTCGTCGGCGCAGGATCACCGTGGAGCGCTCGATCGACGGACCGAGGCGGGCGCCGGGTCCGATCGGCACCGCACTGAAGACGATCCCCGCGTGGCGCGACCGCGCCGGAGCACCACTGTGGCGATGATCGTGCAGGCCGAGGAACACCGCCACCACGGCGAAGACGACGAGCACGGCGGCGGCGAATCCGAGCTGCTCGAGGCGAACCGGAGAGCGACGCGAACGCGGGACCCCGGCTTCCACGCTCCGGACCAGCTGGCGCTCGACGCGGTCGAAGTAATCGCTCATTGCTCACGCTCCGTCAGTTCGTTTCTGATCCGCGCGAGCCCTCGGCTCACTCGCTGGCGCACCACGAGCTCAGAGCAGTTCAGCTCACTGGCGATCTCGCCGTAATCGCGCCCCTCGAGGACCCGCCAGCGGACGGCCCTACGTTGACGCTCGGGAAGTCGGTCCAGGAGCTCGACGGCCTCGCCTTCGGCGCCCCCGGCCAGCTCCTCGACGCGAGCGAGGTCGGAGTCGTCGAGCGCCTCCTCATCGAAGGCCAGGCGCCGACGTGCGCGATCCTCGACGCGTCCCCGGCGGCGGCTCTCGAGCAGCTTGTTGCGTGCGATTCCCCGTACCCAGGGGGCCGCCGACTGCTCTCCGC
>DATCEM010000362.1:0-4580 GCA_036510175.1 Solirubrobacteraceae bacterium
CCCGAGGTCTGGAAGGCGGTGTCGAGCACCTCGCCCATCTTCGCCGAGCCGCCGTGCATCGCATCCGCGCTGTAGGGCGGATGGTGAAGCGCGACGATCAGCGGCACGCCGGCCGGCGCGGCCGCCAGCTCGGACGCGAGCCACGCGGCTTGGTCGGGCTCGATGACGCCGCCGGATGGGACGTTCGAATAGCAGCCGATGATCGTGACCGCCTCCGCGCGCAGTGTCCAATAGCAGTTCGGCTGGGTCTCGGTGTCACGGTTGTATTCCTCGCTGCCGGCCGGCAGCGCCGCCGTGCTCGTGCACAGGTTCGCCATGAACGCCGACAATGACGGCACGCTCGTGTCATCAGAGTTGTCGCCGTCGTGGTTACCGGGAATGCCGACGATCGGGATGTTCAGGTGAGCGTAGGGCTCGTAGAACTGGCTCGGGTAGTCGGCCTCGTCGCCGTTGAAGTAGACGAGATCGCCGACGTGGTACACGAACGCCGGGGCCGCCGTCCCGGTCTGCGCCTGCATGGCGTTCGAGACGTTGTTCTGCGGGTCGGGGTCCTTGATACCGCCGGAGTCGCCGAGGACAAAGAAGGTCAGCGGCGTCGCGTCGGTGAAACCGAGCTCTGCGGGCGTCGCGCGAAAGGGCGAGGCCCCCGTCGGAGCGGGAAGCGGCAGGGTCGCCTCCGACGTCGCCGGGGTCTGTACCTTCTGCAGCTGGTCCCGCGCAGTACTGGGCGGAACACCGAATCGACGAGACATGCGCTCTCCTCTGTTGGCTAGTCAACCAGCGGCTAGAGCCGCCCGATCGCGAGTGGACCTTCGAAGTAGGGGGCTCCGGGGCCGAACGGGAACTCGACCTCGGCGCCCAGATACGGGCGACCTCGCCGGACGCGCAGAACCACATATCCCCGGTGCCCCACCTGGCCCACGGTGCGCACTCTCTCAGATCACCCTCGGCAGCACAAGGCTTCGAGATCGAACTCCAGGTAGTTCACGCCGGGGGCGACCGCCGCCGGCTACGCGGGCGGTGCGATCACCGCGTGCGAGAGATCGTCGAGGACGATCACGCCGCCGTGACGCAGCCATGCGGCGGCCCCGTCGGGCCCGCTGAGCAACGCCGCCTTGGCCAGCGCCTCGGCCTCGAGGGCGCTCGGTGCGAGCGCCGTGACCTGGACGACGCCGGTGTACGCCGGGCGCCCGGTCGCCGGGTTCAGTACGTGATGGGCCGGTCGTCCCCCTTCAAGCCAGCTGCGCTTGACGATGCTGCTCGTCCCGATCCCCCCGTCGGTGACCGCGAACTCGTGGAGCACGCTCCCGTCGAACGGCGCCGCGACCTCGATCGTGCGTTCCACACCGGCGACGCCACCGACCCGAAGATCGCCTTCGCAGTCGACCACGTAGCCGTCGTGCTCACCGAGCATCTCCCCGATGAGATCGGCGAACAGGCCTTTGACGATGCCGCCGCCGTCGACGTGCAGGCCCGGCGGGCGGGTCACCTCGCCCGCATCGTGATCGAGCACGATCTGACGCCACCGCTGCACCGGAGCAGGTCCACCTCGCTCGCGCGGCGGCGCCAGTGCCAGAGCGAGGGGCAGCGCGAGGGTCGCCCGGAGACGATCGGTCTTATAGCCCGCCGCCTCGATCTCGTCGAGCATGGTCGCGTCGACGAGGCCGCCGGTCAGCTCGGCCGCATCGATCGCCGCTTCGAGGAACCTGGCCATGATCGGACTCACCGGCAGTCGCTCCCGAGGGTCGTGGTTGAGCATCGACAGCTCGCTCTCGGGCTTGAAGCGGGAGAACAGGGTGTGCCAGGCGAGGAGCTGGTCGGTCGCCGCGATCACCGCCTCGTCGACCGTCCCGGCGGGCCCGGCTCCGTCGAGGAAGACCACGCAGGCGCCGCCGAAACACGTGAACTTGTTCGCCACCTCGGTCATCTCGGCTGGCACCCTACCGGCCGCAGGCGGGCGGCCTCGGTGAGCTCCGGCGGGCCGAGGACCTCCATCGGCTCGTCGAGGAGCACCATTCAGACAAGGAAGCTGCGCGACCACGCGCCGCGGGTGCTGAGGATGCACGCGGCCGAGAGCTAGAGCTCGAAGAACACCGTCTCGCCCTCGCCCTGGAGCCGGATGTCGAAGCGGTAACCGTGCTCGTCGGGACGCGCGAGAAGGGTCCCGCGGCGGCTCTCGGGGATGGAGGCGAGAACGGTGTCCTCGACGTTGGCGGCCTGCTCGTCGGCGAAGTAGATCCGCGTCACGCAGCGGTGGAGCAGGCCGCGGGCAAAGACCGAGACATCGATGTGCGGCGCCTGTAGCGACCCGTCCGGTCCCGGCACCCGGCCCGGCTTCACGGTGAAGATCTCCCACCTTCCGTCGCCGGTCTCGGCACCGCTGCGCGCGAAGCCGCGGAAGCCGGCGAGCGCTGACGGTCCGCCGTATCCGTGGAGATCGGCGAAGCGACCCTCGGGGTCGGCCTGCCAGGTCTCGATCAGATGGTCGGCGATCCGCTCGCCCGCGCCGTCGAACACGCTCCCGTGGATACGGATCCGGCCCGGGACGTCCGGGCTGACCGCGTCGGGACCGCCGGTCCACGGCAGTCCGATGGCGAAGTAGGGACCGACGGTCTGTGAGGGCGTGGTCAGTGCGACTCCTCGATCGGCGTGGCCTCGGGACCGCGCAGCACGACGTCCCAGACGAAGGCCTGCGCCCAGTGGTCCTGGGTCTGCTCGATGTCGAAGCGCGAGACCAGCCGCTCCCGCGCCGCCGCATCGCGAACACTCTGGAAGATCGGGTCCAAGGCGAACAGCGGGTCGCCGGGGAAGTACATCTGGGTCACCAGACGCTGGGCGAACGCCCGGCCGAGCAGCGAGAAGTGAATATGGGCGGGGCGCCACGCGTTGGGGTGATTACGCCACGGGTAGGCGCCCGGCCTCACGGTGAGGAACTCGTACCGTCCGTCGTCGTCGGTCAGGCAGCGGCCGGCGCCGCTGAAGTTCGGATCGAGCGGCGCGTCCCACTGATCGACCACGTGGCGATAGCGCCCGGCCGCGTTCGCCTGCCACACCTCGACGAGGGTTCGCCGTAGCGGCCGTCCGCCGGCGTCGAGGACGCGGCCCCGGACGAGGATCCGCTCCCCGATGGGGGCGCCTTGGTGCTGAGCAGTGAGGTCGTGATCGCCCTCGCGAATCCGGGCGCCGGCGAGCTGCGGACCGGTGATCTCGGTGAGCCCGGCCGGGAGCCTGATCAGGGGCTCACGGGGGTGGCGCCGCGCGGCCGAGCGGTACCCGGGGTCGTCGAGCGCCGGGTGCGTTCCCGGCGGGTCAGGGGCATAGGAGGTCGGCGTTTCCTGCACTGTGCTCCTGCAACTACCCCGGGCACCGCGTGCGGCTACGCGGCCCGGTGCAGGCGCGCCTTCACCGTCAGGGTCGCCGGGCGCCTGATCATCCCCAGCGGGCTCGCGGTCATGCCCAGCCGCCGCTGGTCCACGGCGGTCACCGCGTCGATCTCGAGCTCGTCGTGGTTCTCCCTCATCGCGGCTTCGAGCTCGAGCTCGACGGACTCGCCGGCGACCTCGAGCTCGCCCGTGACCAGGAGCTTGCCGTTTTCGATGCCGCTGACTCCGGTCGAGCGAAACGACAGCTCAGGGTGGTGCTCGGCGTCGAAGAAGTCGGCGGAGCGAAGATGCTTGTCGCGCTTCTGGTTACGGGTGGAGAGGCTGTCCGCCGCGATGCTCAGCCAGATCGATCGCCGGCCGAGGTCGTCGACTTCGAGGTGACCCCGGAAGCGGTCGAAGCGGCCGCGTACGGGCACGAGGCCCCAGAAGGTGCGCACGCGGAACGCGACCTGGGACAGCGACGGGTCGAGCTCCCAGCGCTCAGCGGTGAGGCGCTCGCGCCTGTTCTCGGTGATGTCGATGGTGTTCATGGTGGCTCCTTGAGATGGTGGATGGGTCAGACGTCGGTGAGCCGAGGATCATCTTGATCGTCTGGGTCTTGCCCGCCCCGTTGGGGCCGAGGAAGCCGGTCACCCGGCCGGGCCGGACCTCGAACGAGAGTTCGTCCACCACCGTTGCCCGGCCGTAGCGTTTGGTGAGACCGTGAGCGACGATCGTAGGACCGTCGTGAGTCATGGGTTGCTTGAACATGCGCTCAAGCTACGTGCGAGCGCTGCGTCGCACATCGGGCGCGAGAGTGGTCTTCGCCTACGACTTCAGGCGGAGGGACGGGGGCGCACGAGCCCGGCGTCGTAGGCCACGACCACGGCCTGCACCCGGTCGCGGAGGTCGAGCTTGCGCAGGATGGCCGAGATGTGAGTCTTGACCGTGGCCTCGGTCAGCGTGAGACGGGCGGCGATCTCGCTGTTGGACTTGGCCTCGGCCACGAGGCGCAGCACCTCGAGCTCGCGCTGGGTGAGCTCGTCGAGCCCGGGCGGCGGACCCTCGGGCCGGGGGAGCGCGTCGGCGAAGCGGTCGAGCAGCCGGCGCGTGACCGTCGGGGCGAGCAGCGCCTCGCCCCGGGCCACCACGCGGATGGCGTCGGCGAGCTCGTTGGCACGGACATCCTTAAGCATGAACCCGCTGGCGCCCGCGCGG
>DATCEM010000363.1:0-7174 GCA_036510175.1 Solirubrobacteraceae bacterium
TTAACAGGCAACTCTTTCGCAACACGCCCATCCCCCGAGCGCCGGCCCGCGCCCGGCCACCCCGGCCACCCGGCCACCCGGCCACCCGGCCACCCCGGCCACCCGGCCGCCCCGGCCACCCCGGCCACCCGGCCACCCCGGCCGCCCGGTCCGCCCCGGCCGCCCGGCACATCGTGCCCGGGGCGCCAGGGCGTGCTGCGTTTGGGTTAACTGGCAAGCCTTTCGCAACACGCCCCCGCGTGACGGAGCCGCCCGGCACGTCGCGCCCGCCGCAGCCCCGCCCCGCGCCCCCCCCGCCGCCCCGCCGCGACCCGCAGCTATCGTCTCCCGGCCCATGCCCGCCATACCCGTCCTCGGCCACGACGCCGTGCTCGCCGCCATCTCACCCGAAGACGCGATCGAGCGCGTGCGGAACGGCTTCCTCGCCTTCCACCGCGGAGATTGGACGATGCCCGCGAAGGTCTACCTCGACAGCCCGCCCTTTGGCGACTTCCGGGCGATGCCCGCCCTCGGCGACGGCGTGGCGCTGCTCAAGTGGGTGACTTCGTTCCCCGGAAATCCCGCGCACGGGCTGCCCACGGTGACCGGCGTGATCTGCCTCTCCGACGCCACCAACGGCGCACCGCTCCTTCTCCTCGACGCCCGCTCGGTCACGGCCCTCAGAACGGGCGCGGTGGCCGCGGTGGCCGCTCGCGCGCTGGCCCCCGAGGCGGCGTGCAGCGTGGGAATTGTCGGCTGCGGGCTGCATGGCGCGTGGGCCGCGCGCTGCCTGGCGGCCGCGGGCTACGGTCCCGGCATCTGCCACGACCCGCGGCCCGAAGTGGCCAAGGAGCTCGCCGCCGAGCTCGGGTGGCAGGCAGGCCGCCGGTCAGCGGCGCTGCGCTGCGACATCGTCTGCTGCGTGACCCCGGGATCCGAGGTGGTGGTACAGGCCGGAGACCTGCACCCGGGCCTTCATCTCAACATGCTCGGCGCCGATGGCCACGGCAAGGCCGAGGCGACCCTCGGCGCGGTCGCGTCGTGCGCGCTCTTCTGCGACGAGTGGGAGCAGGCATCGCACGGCGGCGAGCTCGCGAGCGCCGTCGAGGCGGGCGTCGTGGCGCGCGATCGGGTGACCGAGCTCGGGGCCGTGCTCGCCGGCGTAGCGCCGGGCCGCCCGGGACCTCAGTCGGTGACGCTGTTCGACTCGACGGGGCTGGCCATCCAGGACCTGGCGATCGCCGCGGCGGTCCTCGAGGCGTGGCGGGCCGGGACGGTCACGGCGCAGACGGTGGAGCTCTAGCGCCGGCCGCGCTCAGAGCGGGATGTTGCCGTGCTTGCGCTTAGGGCCGGGCTCGCGCTTGGTCTGGAGCGTCTCCAACGCGGCGATGATCTTGGGTCGCGTCTCGTGCGGGACGATCACGTCGTCGATGTAGCCGCGCTCGGCCGCCGCATAGGGGCTGGCGAAGTGGGAGCGGTAGTCGTCGATCAGCTTCTGGCGGCGATCATCGGGGGTCGGCGAGGAGGCGATGTCCCGGCGGTAGATGATGTTGACGGCGCCCTCGGGTCCCATCACCGCGACCTCGGCGGTCGGCCAGGCGAAATTGAAGTCCGCCCCCAGGTGCTTGGAGGACATGACGTCGTAGGCGCCGCCGTAGGCCTTGCGCGTGATTACCGTGATCTTGGGCACGGTGGCCTCGCAGAAGGCGTAGAGGAGCTTGGAGCCGTGGCGGATGATCCCGCCCCATTCCTGCACCGTGCCCGGCAGGAACCCCGGAACATCGCAGAAGGTGATGATCGGGATGTTGTAGGCATCGCAGGTGCGAACGAACCGCGCTCCTTTGATCGAGGACTCGATGTCGAGCACCCCGGCGAGCTGAGCGGGCTGGTTGCCGACGACGCCGACGGCGTACCCGTCCAGCCTCGAGAATCCGCACACAATGTTCTTCGCATAGTGCTCATGCACTTCGAAGAACTCGCCGTCGTCGACGGTCAGGCGGATCACGTCCCGCATGTCGTAGGGCTTGTTCGGGTTGTCCGGGACCACGTGGTCGAGCTCCTCGTCCATCCGGAACGGGTCATCGGTCGGCGCCACGCGCGGAGGGGTCTCGAGGTTGTTCTGGGGCAGGAACGAGAGCAGGTAGCGCGTGTCCTCCAGACAGGCGTCCTCGTCGTCGGAGGCGAAGTGCGCCACGCCCGACTTGGTGTTATGGGTCATGGCACCGCCGAGCTCCTCGAACGTCGGCTCCTCGCCGGTAACCGTCTTGATCACCTCGGGGCCGGTGATGAACATGTGCGAGGTCTCCTTGACCATGAAGATGAAGTCGGTCATCGCCGGCGAGTAGACGGCGCCGCCGGCGCACGGTCCCATGATCAGGCTGATCTGAGGGATTACGCCCGAGCAGTGGACGTTGCGGTAGAAGACGTCGCCGTAGGCCCCGAGCGAGACGACCCCTTCCTGAATTCGCGCCCCGCCGGAGTCGTTGATGCCGATCACCGGGCAGCCGATCTTGGCCGCGAGGTCCATGACCTTGCACATCTTCTCGGCCATCACCTCACCGAGCGAGCCTCCGATCACCGTGAAGTCCTGACTGAAGACGCAGACGCGGCGGCCGTCGATCGTCCCGTGGCCGGTCACTACGGCATCGCCCCACGGCCGGTTCTTCTGCATGCCGAAGTCGGTGGTCCGGTGGCGCACGAAGGCGTCCAGCTCCTGGAACGAACCGGGGTCAAGGAGCTTGTGCACTCGCTCACGCGCGGTGTACTTGCCCTTCGCATGCTGCTTCTCGATCGCGTCCTGCGGGACCCCCTGGCGCAGCGACTCGAGCTTGGCCAGCTTCTCTGCGTAGGTCTCGGGTGCCTTTGCTCTCATGGCCGGGGACTTTAACGGTCCGCGGGGTCCCGCAGGGCCCATAGCCACCTCGGTAACGTATGGCGCTCGATGCCAGACGAGCGGTTGACCGGCTGGGGCTGGGCCGGCCTCGGGCTGGCCGGATCACTGGCGATGACGGCGGCGGGACCCGATCTCAGCGCCGGGGGGTCGATCACCTGGTGGTTCACCCTCCACATGCCGCCCGGCCACTCGGCCGACGTCGCGCTCTTCTACGCGGGCATGGCCGCCCTGTGCGTGGCCTGGCTCGGCCTCGGTCGCCACCTCGCCCGCGCTCCCACCATCAAGCCGTCGCGGCTCGTGCTCATCGGGGCCCTGTGGTCGGTGCCGCTCATCGTCGGCCCGGCGCCGTTCAGCCATGACGTTTACAGCTACCTGGCCCAAGGGGAGATCCTCCATCTCGGCCTCAACCCCTACCACTACGATCCGGACGTCCTCGCTCGGCTCGGGCACACGCACCTGCTCGCCACCGTCTCGCCCTTCTGGCGCGGGACCACGTCCCCCTACGGACCGCTCTTCCTCGCCCTCGCGAGCGTGGTCGCGGGTGCAGTGGGCTCGCATCTGATCCTCGGGGTGCTCCTCATGCGCCTGCTCGAGCTTGCGGGCGTGGCCCTGCTCGCCCTGTTCGTCCCCCGGCTGGCACGCGCACTGGGGACCGATTCCGCTCGGGCCACGTGGCTGGCCGTGATCAGCCCCCTCGTGCTCCTCGAGCTCATCGCCGCCGGCCACAACGATGCGCTGATGATCGGGCTCCTCGTCGCCGGGGTCACCCTGGCTCTGGAGCGCCGGCCGCTGCTCGGCATCGCCCTGTGCGCGATCGCGGCGATGGTCAAGCTCCCCGCGGCCGCCGGCATCGCCTTTATCGCCGTGGCGTGGGCGCGCGCCGAGTGGTCCAAGGCCGGGCCAGACGGCGCCCGGGCGGCCGCGAGGGCTCTCGCGCAGAGCGCGGCGGTCACCGCGGCCGTGCTTGGCGCCGTGAGCGTCCTCAGCGGGCTCGGACTGAGCTGGGCCTCGAGTGGGGTGCTCTCAACCCCGGGGAAGGTGCATCTCGCGATCACCCCCGTGACCGCGACCGGCTGGAGCGTAGCGTCGCTGCTCCACCTGCTCGGCGTGGGCGCGAGCTCGCGGGGCATCGAGTCGGCGCTCGGAGCCGTGGCCCTCGTGCTCACCGTCCTGCTCGGGCTCGCGCTCGTGCGGGGGGCGCGCTACCGGAATCTGGTGCCCTCGCTCGGCGCCCTCCTGCTTGTGTCCGTCTTCGCCGGTCCGGCCGCGTGGCCCTGGTACCTGACCTGGGGCCTCGCCCTGATCGCCTGTTGCGCCTTCGCGCAGCGCTCACGAACGCCGCCCGCGGCCATTGTGCTCGCCGTGTTCCTCGTCAAGCCGAACGGCATCCTGGCGCTGCCGCTGAACAGCGCGCCGATCGTTCTCGCCGCCTACGTGATCGCCGCCGGCGCCGTGTGGCGCCAGCACCGGCGCCGAGACAGCGATCCCTCGACGGGCCGGGTGCGTGGCCTGACCGGCGGCGAGCAGCCGGCGCTCACCAACTCCTAACGTGCCGCAGGCCCCCGCGATCCGCACCGAGCTCCGGCCGACCCTGCCGGGCGTCGCGGGCGCGCCGAGACGGGCGGCGCTCGACCGCGGGCGGCTCCTCGACCTCGCCGTCGTCGCCGTCCCCTGCGCGATCGCGGCGCTGCTCGCGTTCTATGACATCACCGCCCGGAGCCTGTGGCTGGACGAGGCGGCGAGCGTCGCCATCGCCTCCCAGCACGGCGTCGCGCTGTGGCATGCGATCGAGCACGACGGCGGCAACATGCTGGCCTACTACGCGCTCCTGCACGTCGTCATCGGCCTGTTCGGCGACGGCGCTCTGGTGATCCGCTTCGCCTCGGCGCTGGCCACCGCCGCCACCGTGGCGATGGCCTGCCAGCTCGCGCGCCGGCTCTTCGACCGCCGCGTGGCCGTCGCGGCAGGCCTGCTCGCCGCGGTCAGCCTGCCGCTCATCTACTGGGGACAGGACGCGCGCAGCTATGCGCTGATGATCGCCTTCATCACGGCGTCTTTCCTCGCCTTCGTCGCCCTCGTCGACGCCGGCCAGGGCCGGTCAGATGGCGACGCTTCTCACTCGCGCCTGGCGTGGCTCGCCTACGTCGTGAGCACCGTCCTCGCCGCCTACATGAGCTTCGAGGCGGTGCTCATCGTCCCCGCCCAGCTCCTCTCGCTCGCGTGGATCCAGCAGCGACCGCTGCGCCCGATCATCTCGGCGCTCGCTACGTCTGCCGTGTGCTGTCTGCCCCTGCTCGTGCTCGCCGAGCGCCGCGGGTCAAGCCAGCTGTTCTGGGTCCCGAAACCCAGCCACACGCAGCTTCACCAGATGCTCGAGGCGCTCCTGTCCTCCAGCCTGCAGCCGAATTTCCACATCACCTCCACCGGGACGCCGCTGCTCCTGTTCACGGGCGCGCTGCTCCTCGCGGCGGCGGCGGTGATCGTCACGTCGCTGATGGGCCAGGGTGGTGGCGATCGGCGGGCGTCGTGGCCCCAGGTGCTCGTGCTGTGCTGGCTGGTGGTGCCCGTCGCTCTCAGCCTGCTCGAGTCCTATCTCGTCCAGCCCATCACCCTCCCTCGCGCGGCGCTCGTCTCCCTACCGGCCGTCTCGATCCTCCTCGCCTGGGCCGCGATGCACCGCCGCGTTCCCCGTCTGCTCGGACTGTCGGTGATCGGCGCCGTGCTCGCTCTGCGCGCCCTCCAGCTCGCCCCGAGCTACGGCACCTCGCCGGAGAACTGGCGCGCCGCTTCCGCCCACGTGCTCGCCGCCGCGCGACCCGGGGACTGCATCGCCTTCTATCCCTCCGACGGTCGCCAGGCCTTCTCCTACTACATCGGCACGCGGACGGCGGCCGCGGTGCAGGCACCGCGATCGGTGCTCCCCGCGGTCCCATGGAGCGTGGTCAAGCCGTTCGTCGAGCGCTACACATCTCCGTCGAGCTCGGCGTTGTCGCGAATCGAGAGCGCGTGCCCGCGGCTGTGGTTCGTCTCCAGCCACAGCGGCCAGAAGCACGGTCCCACCGCCTCGCAGTCGGACTATGCGCGCTACGAGGCGCTGCTCGGCTCGCTGACCCGCGGCTATCCCCGAGCCCGGACCGTCGCCTATGGGTGGGCCAGTCCGGTCCGGGTCGAGCTCTTCAGCCGCTGATCGCGCCGCCCGGCGTTCACGGGCGCAGGGCCGTGCTCACCCACGAGGCGGCGCTCATCACGACGAGCAGCGAGACGCTCAACACCATCATCCGGTTGAAGGCCTTCCCCTTGAAGCGGTAGGCGACGACGAGCACCGCAGGGAAGGCGGTGATGAGCAGGCGAGGGTTCGGCGGCACGTTCTCCGATGTCACCGCCAGGAATCCGACCCCCAGCGTCCACACCAAGGCCGGTGCCGAGATGTGAGGTCGCATCTTCACCAGCAGGTAGAGCGCGGAGGCCAGGAACACCGCGCCGATCAGGCCGCTGATGTAGTTGAGGTTGATCGACACGAAGCTGTGGGTGAAATGGCTCTCGGTGATCAGGCGTATGACAATGGTCACGAGTGCCAGGGGATTGGTCTTCTCGCTCCACTCGTGGTGCTGGGCGTAATAGCTGGCGAACGGGCTCCCCGTCCACACCCACAGGAAGGCGCCGAAGGCGACGATTCCGAGCGGAGCCAGCACAGGCGCGATCAATGCCCTGTTTGGTTTCCAACCCCGGCGGCGGATTTCCATCAGGGCCGCGACGGCGCACGCCGGGATGATCGCCACGGCCGTGGGACCGACGGCGGTGGCGAACGCGGCGAGGACGCCGGCGAGCAGCCACCGCCGGCGCTCGAGGGCGAGAAGGCAGCCGGCGACGAGCGGAAGCAGAACCCCCTCGGAGTAGACCATGGAGAAGACGATCGAGCCGGGGAAGAAGCAGAAGAGGAGCACCGCCCGGCGCGAGGCCTCCCGGCCCCACCAGCCGGCGCTCAGACGCTCGATGAGCACGGTGGTGATGAAGCCGCCGACCCCGGAGACCAGGATGCCGGCGAGGAAGATCGAGCAGACGAACATGTGCTGGACGAGCCACATGAGCATCGGATAGAGCGGGAAGAACCCGAGCGTGCTCTGGATGTGAAGGGTGTGATCGGGGTACCCGAGCCCGGCGACCCGGCGGTACCAGAGGCCGTCCCAGTTGGACAGCTCATGCTTGAGCGACCAGTGCTGCGCCGCTCCGACAATGACCGCGAGGAGGAAGTAGAGGACGCGTGAGGAGACGTAGACGGTGAGCGGGTAGCGCAGCCGCTGG
>DATCEM010000364.1:0-4025 GCA_036510175.1 Solirubrobacteraceae bacterium
GCCGGCGCCGCGCGTGAGCGCCTGGCCGGTGAAGGCTTCGATGCCGAGGAGATCGACCGGATCATCGACGCCGTCCCGGTCGCCACTCATAATCAGCGCGGCCTGGGCACGCTGAACATCGGCTGCACGGAATCGTGCGACGACGAGATCGAGGCCGCCGCCCTGCTCGAGATCGTCGAGCAGTCGATGTCCTCGGAGATCTACGAGCTCATGAAGCGCAGCGACGAGGCGGCGGTGGTCGAGAAGGCCCACCGTCGCCCCCGCTTCGTCGAGGACTGCGTGCGGGAGATGATCAGAGGCGTGGTCGAGGCGTTCCCCGGCCTCGACGATCGAGCGTTCGTCTCGGCGCACCAGCTCAACCTCGAGACCATCCATCAGCACAACGTCATCGCCGAGCGCTTCGGGACGCTGGGGGAGCTCCGCCGCGAGCTCGCGACCGGCGTCCCGGCGCCTGAGCACACGAGCCGCCGGGCCTGGCTCGACGGCGCGGCCTGAGCGCCGGCTCAGGCGCCGGCTCGATCGGCGCGCGTGCGGTCGAGCTCGGAGATCCGGCGGCGCAGGCCGAAGAAGTAGTCCGCGCCCGAGAACACGGTGATCGCCACCATCGTGTACACGAGCAGCGAGAGCCAGAGGGGACGTCCGTGCACGGCGATCAGGGCCATCACCGTGGCCACCTGAACGATCGTCTTTATCTTGCCCAGCGGACCGGCGGCGAGCACGAGGCCCTGCTGCGTGGCCGCCATCCGCAGCGCGGTCACCGCGAACTCGCGCGCGATGATCACCATCGCCACCCAGGCCTGGACGCGATCGAGCGAGACCAGGGCGACGAGGGCCGCGATGATCAGAAGCTTGTCGGCGATCGGGTCCATGAGCTTGCCGAAAGTGGTGATCGAGTTGCGCGAGCGAGCGAGATAACCGTCGATGGCGTCGGTCAGCGAGGCGACGGCGAACACGACCGCGGCCAGGAGATCGCCACCGTGCGTCTTGTCCAGCAGCGCCACCACGAGCACCGGCACGAGGAGGATGCGGACCACCGTGAGGACGTTGGGGACGTTCAAGGGGACCATGCGGACCCAGAACGCTAGCCGATGCCGGGGCTCCCGGACGGCAAAATCGGTGCCCGGGCGGTGGCGCACGGCCGCCGACGATCGTCGTGCCGTAGGGTTACGGCAATGCCTCTCGTCCCCATGGTCATCGAGCGCACCGCCCGCGGCGAGCGCGAGTTCGACATCTACAGCCGGCTCCTGAATGAACGAATCATTTTTCTCGGCACGCCGATCGACGAGCAGATCGCGAACCTGATCGTCGCGCAGCTCCTCCATCTCGAGTCCCAGGACCCTGACAAGGACATTTCGATCTACGTCAATTCCCCTGGCGGCTCGATCTACGCCGGGCTCGCGATCTACGACACGATGCAGTTCGTCAAGCCCGAGATCCAGACGATCTGCATGGGGGTCGCCATGTCGATGGGGTCCCTGATCCTCACCGCGGGGGCGAAAGGCAAGCGTTTCGCCCTCCCGAACAGCCGGATCCTCATCCATCAGCCGTCCGCCGGATTCGAGGGCCAGTCGACGGACATCGAAATCCACGCGCGCGAGATCCTCAAGATCCGCGAGCGGATCGACGAGATCTACGCGCACCACACGGGCCAGCCGCTCGAGCAGGTTCACACCGACATGGAGCGCGACCGGTTCTTCAAGGCCGAGGAGGCCGTCGAGTACGGCCTCATCGACCGCGTGCTAGCGCACCACTAGCCCGCGCGGCTCCCTCAGCGTCGAGCGCTCGACGCCACCGTCCGCCGCTCGGGCTCCTGGTCGGGCGCGTGCCGCGCCTCCACGTGAGTGACCGGCAGGCCGACTCCGCGCGCCTTCGAGACGAGATCGAGATGGAGCCACTTCGACATCCGGCGCGGCAGGGTGGAGATGATGATCTCGTCGTAGTCGCCGAGGTTGACCGCATCGTGAATCGCCATCAGCGGCTCGGGGTCGCCGACGCTTCCCGTTACCTCGCCGCGGGCGGCGGCGCTGAGCTTGGGGAGCGCGTCGGTGAGCACCGCCTCGGCCGCCTCGAATCCATCATCGTGCGGGTCGACAAACTTGTGCATGCCGTGCGGGCGCTGGGGCACGACGAGATGGAAGCTGGCCGGGCCGCGCTCGGAGCGGGCCCGGACGGCACCCATGAGGCCCGGGGTCGACGCGGTCTGGTGGGCAACGACGAGAACATGAGCTGGCTCCGGCATGGAGTTCACCTCGGCTGGATCGCTGGACGGGAACTTAGTATCGCATGGTACTAAGGTTCACAGCAAGCGAAGCAAGTTCTCAGGCGACCGGATGCTCGATCGCGCCGAGGTCTTCAATCTCGATCCTGATGACGTCGCCGGACTGAAGGAAGCGCGGCGGGTCAAACCCCATCCCGACACCGCTCGGGGTGCCGGTGAGGATCAGATCCCCGGGAGTGAGCGTGCAGGTCTCCGCGATGAAGTCGACGAGCTCCTGGCAGCCGAAGATGAGATCGGAGGTGCGCGCGTCCTGTCGCAGCTCGCCGTTCACCCAAGTGCGCAGCTGCAGGTCCCCGGCCGAGGGAATCTCCTCGACCGTGGTGATCCACGGACCATAGGGGCAGAACGTGTCGGCGCCCTTGGCCCGGGTCCACTGCGACTCGCGCTTCTGCAAGTCTCGAGCGCTGACGTCGTCGGCCACGCAGTACCCGCCGATCGCTCCGCCGGCGCCGAGGACGACCACGAGCTCGCCCTCGTAGTCGAGCCTGCGCACCACCGGCGGGCAGCGGATCGGGCCGCCCGGCGGGGCCACGGCTCCCCGCACCTTGACGAAGACCATCGGGCGCGGAGGGGGGTCGGCGCCGGTTTCGGCGGCGTGCTTGGCGTAGTTGAGGCCGATGCAGTAGATCGCGCCTGGATCGGGGATGGGCGCGAGCAGCGAGACCTGCTCGAGCGGCCAGCGCTCGCCGTCGGCAGCGGCCACCGCGCCGGAGGCGAGCCGGTCGCGGACGGCGGAGCCGTCGGAGAAGGCGATGACCTCGCCGCCGCGTACCTCCCCCGCGAGCGGCTGCTCGTGCCCCGGCGCTTGGAAGGTCGCCAGCTTCATTGCCGGCAGGAGCTTAATGCAGGCGGGGCCTTGCCTGAGGGGCCCCCGGAACGCACACGTCGCGGCGGAGCATTCCGGCGGTCCTCGTAGCCGGCTTCATAAGACGGTAATGCACCGTCTCCGGTCGCCGTCTACCATCGCCGCTGGGCGATGGAGAAGCGCGACAAGGCACGGTGCCGATGGAACTGGATGAAGTCTCGTTGACCGACGGTTGCGTAACGCCCGCGGGTGCGGACCGGATCGTTCCTCCCGAGCTCTCAGACGGAGACCTGCGTCTGCGTCCGTGGCGTCAGGATGACCTATCAGCGCTAGAGCCGGTGTGCGGCGACGGGGCCATCTGTCGCTTCACGACCGTGCCCCGTACCTACAGTGCGACCGCCGCCAGCGCCTGGATCGCCCGTCACGAGCATTACCTCGCCGATCGCATATCGGTCGTACTGGCAATCGAGACCGCCGCGTCGGCGGGACCGATCGGCACAGTCTGGCTGTTCGCCATCGACGATCCGAGTCGTGGCCCGCGTATCGGCTGCTGGCTTGCCCCGGGCGAGCGCCGCAAGGGCTTCGGCAGCCGGGCGGTGACTCTGCTCGTGCGCTGGGCGTTCGAGCAGCTCGATGTCGACGCCGTCTACCTCGACTCTGAGCTGGAGAACCGCGCCTCCCGCCTAGCCATCCAGAAGCTCGGAGCGGCCCGCCACAGCTATGTGCGCCGCGATGTCCGAGGCGCGAGTGTCACACTCGAGCGCCGCATTCTCCCACGGGCCACCTTCGCCAGGGTCCCCGACGGATGAGAGTGCTGATCAGCCATTTCGAGTTCGTCGGCTTCGGGGGGACCGAGTCCTACATCCTCGCGCTGGCCGAGCAATTACAGCGAACCGGGCACCGGACGAGCATCTACGCGCCGAAGCTCGGCGCGATGGCCGA
>DATCEM010000365.1:0-4469 GCA_036510175.1 Solirubrobacteraceae bacterium
CCGAGCACGAGGCCGCGGCGGCGGCGCGCCCGCCACAGCCCGATCAAGGCCAGCGGCAGGAGCACGTCGTAGATGTCGAGGCCGAGATTGGTGACGAACCGGCTGCGCCCCTCGAAGGACACCTCGTGCAGCGAACGTGACCGGTGCCTGATGTCCCACAGCCGCGAGAGTCCGTTCCAGAAGAAGGCGCCGAGCAGCGAAGACGGGTGCGCCTTGATGTAGGTCACGGAGATGTGGACGAGCCGCGAGTGGAGCGTGATGTCGCTGAGCGGGTGCTTGGGGTTGAACAGCCCCGCGGCGCTCGGGGGCAGAGGACGCCAGGCGTAGGGGTATATCGGGTCGTGGGCGGCCTGGGCGTTGAACGTCCCGTAGAGCGCGGCGTCATCGAGCGCGACGGGAATGAAGCCGTGCTCGACGATCTCGTTGCGTACGGTCCAGGGGGCGACGACGAGGACACAGACGAGCGCCGCGAGCGCGGTCAAGCCGATTCCGCGTCGCCACCCGGCGGCGATGCCCCAGGCCACGAGCACGCCGGCGAAGAGGAACACGTTGCTCGTGCGCACGAGCAACGACACCCCGATCAGCGCCCCGCAGGCAAGTGCCCGGCGCCACGTGGGCGGGCGTGTGAGGACGAGGATGAGCGCGGCGAGGGTGAGCGGCGTGGCCAGGGACTCGGAGTACACGAGCTCCTCGTACTGGAAGGCGAGCGGGTAGAGCGCCACCGCGAAAGCGGCGACGGTGGCGACGCGCTGCCCGAACAGGCGGCGCGCGAGGACCCAGCTGAGGAAGATGGTGAGCGCTCCCAGCGGCACCTGCGCGAGGCGCACGACGAACGGGTGATGACCGGCGATCGCGTACCAGAAGCCGACCCACAGCGGATAGCCGGGAGGCTTCCACGCGCTGTCGTGGAGGATCCCGTAGGGCAGCAGCGTGTAGAACCAGTGCCCCTGGGCGATGAGCCAGCCCTCAGAGTCGTACTCGAGCTCATCTCCGGCCAGCGGGTAGTGATGGGTGGCGAGCAGGTAGACGAGGCGCGCGGCCAGCCCGACGGCGAGCGCCACCAGCAGCAGGCGGCACTCGCGGCGGCTAACCTTCCCGCCGGCCGCCCGCGTCAGCGCGTGTTCGAGTCGGGAGCGCAAGGTTGAGGAGTTTCGCTGCTCCAGCCGCTGGACGCTCCGCCCACAAGCCCGCACCCGTAAGAGATGAGTAGCCTGAAGACCGTGTCTGGAGAGGTGGCGAGCCACTCGCCTGTCGCGGCGACCGATGAGCTCGCCGCTATTACCACGCCGCCTCGCCCCCCGGGCAAGGTGGTGGTGGTGATGCCGGCCTACAACGCTGCGCGCACCCTCGAGCGAACCGTGCAGGCGATCCCCATGGACTGGGTCGACGAGATCATCCTCGTCGACGACAACTCGACCGACGAGACCCTCGCGCTCGCCCGCACCCTGCCCATCCACGTGATCTGGCATCCCCACAACGTCGGCTACGGGGGAAACCAGAAGACGTGCTACCTCGAGGCGCTGCGTCGCGACGCCGACGTCGTGGTCATGCTCCATCCGGACGGCCAGTACGAGCCCCAGCTCATCCCCCGCATGGTCGCGCCGATCCTCCGGGGCGAGGCCGACCTCGTGCTCGGGTCGCGCCTCGCCGAGCCCGGCGCCGCCCTCGCCGGCGGGATGCCGCGTTACAAGTACGTGTGCAACCGGATCCTCACCGCGGTCCAGAACCGCCTGCTCGGCACGAGCATGACCGAGCTCCACACGGGATACCGCGCCTATTCGCGGGGGCTCCTCCTCGGAGTGCCCTTCCTGCGCAACGCGCTCGGCTTCGCCTTCGACTCTGAGCTTCTCGCCCAGGCCGTCCATTTCGACTTCCGCATGATCGAGGTGCCGGCGCGGTCGCGCTACTTCGACGACTCGTCCTCGATCAGCTTCGGCGCCGCCACCGTCTACGGACTCGAGACCCTGTGGATCACCGGGAGACTGATCCTCCACCGCCGCGGGATCTGGCGCTCGCGCAAGCTCACGCGCTGAGCTAAGCCGGAGCGGCGAGCGCCGGGGGTGCGTAGACGGCGAATCCATCCGCGAGGTAGGCGGGGCGCCGAGCGCCCAGGCACTCGATCCAGTGCCCGTCATTGCCGAGCGCATAGGGTGAAATCTCCAGCACCACCCACGCGTCCCGCGCCGCCCGGCTGAGCGCCGGGCAGCGATCATGGGCCCCGAGGAGCGTCACGGGATGCGAGAGCCGAGCGCCGGTGAGCACCGCGACCATGACCGGACCGATGAGCACCGGCTCGCTCCCCTCGCGGAACGCCGGGCGCGAGTCGAACCACCGCACGAGCGCGGAGTCGTAGAGCCCGTTTCCGGCGTGGGCGGCGAGGTACCCGTTCACCGGCAGCAGCAGGGTGGCGAGCCCGGCGGCAGCCGCCGCCGCCGCGAGCAGCGGCGCACTCCAGCGGACGATCCGCGCCCGCCCTCCCGCCGGCCCGAGCACGCGCACCAAGAGCTCGGCGGCCAGGGCCACCGCGGCTCCGAGCGCGGCCGCGATGAGGAGGTTGCGCGTCGACGGGGCGGCGGGAAACTTCAGCGCCACGTCGTGAACGAGGTCGACCACGAGCGCCCCGAGGAGCACGCTCGCGGAAAGCACTTCGGCGAACCCGGGACCACCGCGCGCCGCCAGGGCCAGGGCCACCCCGGCCGCGAGCACGCAGGGGAGCAGGTAGCGCGAGGCCCCGACGGCGAGCGATGTGCTCATCGAGATGCCCGTGTACGGCCCCGCCGCCCACAGCAGGAGCGCTGCGAGGACGATGAGGCCGCCCCATTTCGCCCGGCGGCGCGCCCACAGCGGTGAGATCAGAGCGCCGGCGCCGAGCACCACCCCGCCGGCGAGGACCTTCCAGTAGGCGTCGGTGCGGTGGTAGAGCATCGTGTGGAACTTGCTGAGGAAGCTTGCGTCGACGGCGCGGAACTGTGCCGGAATCGGATCACCCCACGGGGTCGTGGAGAGCGGCCAGAACGGCGCGCCGTGGTCGATCAGGTTGCGTGCGTACCAGACGCCGCCGATGACGGCGCCGGCGAGGGCGGCGAGGGCGAGCGGGGCGGCGAAGCGCTTGAGCTGATCGCGGCAGCGCCAGCCGCCGAGGATGAGCGCGAGCACGGCGAGCGGGGCCCCCGTGGTCTTGGTCCCCACGCACAGGGCGGCGGCGATGAGCGCCACCGCGAGCAGGCCGCAGTGCCGCTCACCCCGGCGATCCGCCCTTGCCGGCGCCGCGCCGGCGGCGAGGGCGGCCGCGCACGCGAGCCAGGCCGTCTCGGGAAGATCGTTGTTGGGCCCGGGGAGCTGAACCACGGCGAGGGGTAGCGTCATCATGGTCCCCGCCGTGAGCCACGACAGGCGCGCCGAGACGCCGTACTCGCGCAGGCCGGCGCGGACCGAGGCGCCGAGGAGGAGGAGCATGGCCGGTGTCAGGAGTGTCTGGGGCACGAGGGTGCGCGCGATCCCGGTCACCCAGGCGACGAGCACCTCCCAGGTCAGCGGGTAGTTCTGGATCGGCAGGCCCTCGACGACGGGCGCGAGCGATCCCGGACGGCCGTTGTGCACCCAGATCACGGGCAGCCCGAGGTGGTAGGTCAGGGCGTCGGTGCCGAGGCCCGGGTGGCTGAGCACCCACGCTCCGTAACCGGTCGACGCTCCCGCCAGAGCGAGGCGGGCAACGCGTCCGGGGAGGGAAAGCTCACCCCACCACGAGACGAGCTGCTCCCACGCCGATGGCGCACGGCGCGCAACCAACTGCCACGTGACGCCCCATATCGCCACGGCCACCACGGTCAGCGCGACGGGATTCGCGCCGAGGCTGAGCAGGGCGAGCGCGAGGGCGCACAGCACCGCACCACCGGCGGCGAGCGCGACGGTGGCGAGGACACGCAGGAGCCCCGAGGGCACGGCCGCGCAGGCCAGCCGCCACCCCGCGGCGCTGAGGGCAGCGATCGATCCGAGGAGAAGCAGCTGGTGAGTGAGCAGAATCACAGGCTCGCGCCCGCTCAGGCGCCGAGTTCGCGGTAAAGCGCCACATAGCGCTCCGTGCACCGATCGACCGAGAGTTCCTCGGCCCGCGCCCGGCATCGTCGCACCGTCTCCGGACTCGCGCTCAGCTCCATCACCTCGAGCAGCGCCCGGGCCAGCACCCCGGCGTCGAGGCGATCGATGAGCCGGCCTATGCCCGGGCGATCGATGATCTCGGAAATGCCTCCGTCGTCGTACCCGACCACCGGGGTCCCGCACGCGAGCGCCTCGAGGAGCACGAGGCCGAAGGCCTCTTCGGTGGCCGGCAGCGCCACCGCCCATGCGCTCGCGTAAGCGCGAGCGAGCGCGGAGCGATCGTCGAGATCGACCCACTCGACGCCCGGCGCATCGATGCGCACGCCGGCGCGCCGCACCGGCTCGAGGTCGCGCGGGCGCGAGAGGACGAG
>DATCEM010000366.1:0-5712 GCA_036510175.1 Solirubrobacteraceae bacterium
AGCACGACAGCTTCTTCGGGCCCACGGGTGAGGGCACGGCACTCGCCGAGTTCTCCGGTAAGGAGCTCATTCAGGCCGAGCCCGACGCCTCCTCGTTCCCCACCGGCGGTATCCGGAGCACCTTCGAGGCCCGCGGTTACACCGCCTGGGATCCGACGAGCCCGGCCTTCATCCTCGAGAATCCCAACGGCGCGCTGCTCTGCATCCCGACGGCCTTCGTCTCCTGGACCGGCGAGGCGCTGGACCACAAGATCCCGCTGCTGCGCTCGATGGACGCCCTGTCGAAGTCGGCGATGCGGGCGCTGAAGCTGTTCGGTAACGAGGACGCGTCGCGCGTGTTCACCACCGTCGGCCCCGAGCAGGAGTACTTCCTCGTCGACGAGCAGTACTACTTCGAGCGGCCCGACCTGATCACCACCGGCCGCACCCTCTTCGGAGCCAAGCCTCCGAAGGGCCATGAGCTCGACGATCACTACTTCGGGTCGATCCCCGAGCGTGTCCTCGCCTACATGCTCGACACCGAGCGCGAGCTCGCCAAGCTCGGAGTCCCGCTCAAGACGCGCCATAACGAGGTCGCGCCGAACCAGTACGAGCTCGCGCCGATCTTCGAGAACTCGAACGTCGGCTCCGATCACCAGCAGCTGACGATGCAGATCATGCAGAATGTCGCGCGCCGCTACGGCCTCGTGTGCCTGCTCCACGAGAAGCCCTTCGCGGGCGTGAACGGATCGGGCAAGCACAATAACTGGTCGATGGGCACCGACACGGGCGAGAACCTGCTCGAGCCGGGCGACACACCGCACGAGAACCTCCAGTTCCTGTTCTTCGCCGCCGCCGTGATCCAGGCCGTGAATAAGCACCAGGGCCTGCTGCGGGCGTCGATCGCGTCGCCCGGGCAGGATCACCGGCTCGGCGCCAACGAAGCGCCGCCGGCGATCATCTCGATCTTCCTCGGCTCCGAGCTCGAGAAGGTGTTCAACGCGATCGAGCGCGGCGAGGCGGGCGAGTCGACCCCCGAGTCGTTCCTCGGGCTGGGCACTCCGGTGCTCCCGCCGCTGCCCATGCACGGCGGCGACCGCAACCGCACGAGCCCGTTCGCCTTCACCGGTAACAAGTTCGAGTTCCGCGCGCTGGGCTCGAGCATGTCACTCTCGCTCCCCAACACGGTGCTCAACACGACGGTGGCCGAGGCCGTGGACTACCTCGCCGAGGAGCTCGAGGACGCGCTCGAGGCGGGCACCGGCCTCGAGGAGGCGCTGCGGCCCATCCTCCAGCGCAGCTACGCGGCGAACAAGCAGATCGTCTTCGGCGGTGACAACTACTCCGAGGAGTGGCACCAGGAGGCCGAGCAGCGAGGACTGCTCAATCTGCGCGCGACCCCCGACGCGTTGCCCTACCTGATCACCGACGACACCCTGACGGTGTTCTCCAACTACGGCGTCCTCTCACAGCGCGAGCTCGAATCCCGCTACGAGGTCTCGCTCGAGCAATATGTGACCAAGCTCAACATCGAGTCAGAGACGGCCGCGACGATGGCCCGCACGATGATCCTCCCCGCAGCCGTGCGTTACCTCGCGCTGCTGCGCAAGGGCGGGGTGTCCTCCCTGGCCACCGAGACCGAGGAGCTCGTGAACGAGTTCATCGAATCGATCACCGCCCTCGAAGAGGCCAACCTCCCCGAGAGCCAGGAGGAGGACGAACTGCTCGAGGTCGCCAAGTACATGCGCGACACCGTGCTCCCGGCGATGGGCACCGTCCGTGCGAGCGCCGACAAGCTCGAGAAGATCGTGGCCGACGACCTGTGGCCGCTGCCCAAGTACTCGGAGATCCTGTTCATTAAGTAGCTAACGGGGCGCAGCCGGCTCACGCGGTCCGCCGTCGCGCCCCGCGAGCTGCCGCCGGCTCTGCTCGAGCCAGCGGGCGAACGCCTCGGGCGCCAGCGCGCGGCTGAGGTAGTAACCCTGCACGCGGTCGCAGCCGAGCTGGGCCAGCCGGTCGATGGTGTGGTGGTCCTCGACCCCCTCGGCGACGACCTCCAGGCCGAGATCGTGGCCGAGGTTGATGGTGGAGCGCACGATGATCAGGTCGCTGGCGTCTCGAAGCATCGTCGTCACGAACGAGCGATCGATCTTGAGCTCGTCGACGGGCATACGGCTGAGATTGGCCAGCGACGAGTAGCCGGTGCCGAAGTCATCGATCGAGAGGCGGACGCCGAGCGTGCTCAGGCGGGCGAGAGTCGCGACCGCCCGGTCGGGGTCAGACATGATCATGCTCTCGGTGATCTCGAGGTGAAGCGCCTCGGCGGGAAGGGAGTACGCGGCGAGCAGCCGCTCGATCTCATCGGGAAGCTCGAGGTCGAGCAGGTTGCGGACCGAGAGGTTCACCGACACGGCGAGGCCGTGGCCGTCACGCCGCCAAGCCGCACATTGCGCGATCGAGCGCTCGATCACGTACCTGGTCAGGGGTCCGATCATCGGGGTCTGCTCGATGAGCGCAAGGAATGACGCCGGCGGCAGCAGACCGAGCTCGGGATGGCGCCAGCGCACGAGTGCTTCGGCTCCGTACACGCGCCCCTCGTCCAGATCCACGATCGGCTGATAGTGAACGACGATCTCATCGGCTTGCAGTGCGTGCTGGAGGTCGCTGAGCACGTTCAGGCGCCGCAGCGAGTATCCGTCGAGCTCGGTGGCGTAGAACTTGTAGCCGCTCTGGCCGCCCTTGGCCGCGTACATGGCGATGTCGGCCCGTCGCAGCAGCGTCTGCGCATCTGAGCCGTCGATGGGGAAGCGCGAGATCCCGATGCTCCCGCTGACGGCGAGTGAAAGCTCATCGACGATGAACGGCTGCTGGATACACGAGAGCAGCTCCACAGCGGTGAGCTCGAGCGACTCGACGTCGTCTGTCCTCGTCCCCGGGAGCACGACGAACTCGTCTCCACCGAGGCGAGCCACAAGACCGCCGGGGCCGACGAGCGCGGCGAGTCGGGGGCCGAGTTCGCGCAGCAGGGCGTCGCCGTAGAGATGCCCAAGGGTGTCGTTGATCTCCTTGAAGTGGTCGAGATCGATGAGGAGCACGGCGAGCGTGCCGCCCTCCTGCTCGGCGCGCGCGATCTCCTCCTCGATCCGGCTCCCGTAGCGCTCCCGGTTGGCCAGACCGGTGAGCTCGTCGGTGGTCGCCATCCGCTGGAGCTCCTCGCTGCGGCGCTCGGAGAGAAGCAGCGCGCTCACGAGATACTGGAAGACCGCGAGGACGAGGCCGAAGAGGGCGAGACCGACGGTGCCGTGCTTGACCGCCACGTAGACCGCGGCGAGCGTGAGCAGGGCGGAGAAGAGCTCCGAGGCCAGGATCGGCTGCAGCGCCTCGCGCGCCTTCTGCACGAGCGAGCCTCCGTCGAGGTGAGATTGGTATCCGGCGATCATCGCGAAGTTGAGCGCCAGCGCGATCATGAAGGCGACGAACACGAGCAGGTAGTAACCGAGATCGTGCGGGCCGACGCGTAGGAGGCCGGCGGCTGAGTGGAAGAAGATGCCCGTGGCCAGGGGGAACCAGACGTAGGTGAGAAGGTTGTTGCGGAAGTAGTGCAGCGCTTCGCGGGAGCGAACCCAGCCGACGCTGATCGTCAGCAGGCCGATGAGCGCGGCGGGACCGCCGCCGAGCAGGATGGCGGCGAGCATCAGGCCGAGGAAGCTTCCCGAGACCTTGAGCTTCCGCGAATCGGTCTCGACGCACATCAGGTCGCTGACCACGGTGAACGCCGTGAGCACGGCGAGCGACCACGGGTCCCAGCGGTCAGAACCGGCGGTCGCCGCGACGGTCAGGCCGGCGCCGAGGAGCGCGAGCGCCTGGACGCGCGCGAGCGCACGGCCGGCGACGGGTGCCGTCGGCGTGGACGAGGCGGGTGTTGGGCGGGCTTCCACGTTTCAAGGTCCCCGGGTCGGCGAATCTGGCTCCACCTTCTCATCGGCTCGCAGCCACCACTTCGAACGAGCACCAAGTACGTCCTCGGCTGCGTAGGAAACCCCCACCCGCGGCGCCGCCACCGAGGCCGCGAGGAGAACGACGAGCACCCCGCCGGCCGCGACGCCGTAGGCGGCCCGGGGCGACCCGAGGGCCGCCACGGCTCCGCCGAGCAGGAAGCCCAGGGCAGGCATGATCTGGTTGATGCTCTCGAGCACGGCCATGACCGAGCTCTGGGCAGCGGCGGACACCGCCTGCTGGACTGCGGTCACGACGGCGATCCACTGCGCTCCGTTGCCCAATCCGCCCACGGCGGAGAACACGCAGGCGAGCGCGAGGTCGGGAGCCAGCGCCAGTCCTGCGTAGCCCACTCCGACGAGCGCCGTGCTGATGGCGAGAAGGAGGAGCAGGCGCAGGCGAGCGGCGGCCGCGTAAGCCACGCCGCCGATCACCATCCCTACGCCCCAGGCGGCGAGCAGCGCACCGTAGCCCGAGTCACCGGCGTGCAGCGTGCCCTTGGCGTAGACCACCTCGATTGGCACCACGGCGCTGAAGAAGACGAGCGCGAGGGCCTGTGCGCCCAGCAGCTCGCGCACGCCGGACCGCGACCAGGCCTCGCTGAGGCCGGCCCGCAGCCGACCCACTGAGCCCGAGGCGGTGATGCTCTCGAGGCGCAGATCGCCCGCGGTGGCGAGAATCACCGCCACCCCGATGAAGGTCGCCGCGTCCACGAGCAGCGCCGAGCTCGGGCCGAGCGCCGCGACGAGCACGCCGGCGAGGGCCGGGCCCAGCGCTCCGCCGGCCGTGAAGCCCAGGTTGAGGATCGCGTTTCCCTGGCGCAGCTGATCGTGCGCGAGCAGCAGAGCGGCGGTAGAGCCGCGGGTCAGCGCCTTGGCGGTGATGGCGAGGACCCCGTCGAGTGCCGCCAGGACGAGCACCACGGGAAGCGAGAAGTGCGGAGCGATCCCGGCGATCACGGCGAAGATCACGCCCTCGGCGAGGTGGATCGCCGGGAGGATCCGCGACGCCTTGACGACCACGAGCCGTGTCGTGAGCAGGGGCGCGAGCAGCGCGGGAACGAAGCGCAGCGAGACGAAGAGTGCGGCCGTAGCCAAGGCGCTGCCGGTGCGATCGAACACGAGGATCGCCAGCGCCACGTCTCCTACCCAGTTGCCGAGCTCGTTGATCGTGTAGGCCGCGGCGAGATGCCGGAAGGTCGCCGAACCCAGCGGACTCCCACGAGCACCTCCCGGGCGGAGCTCTCCCGCGCGCATCCTAGGAGCCAGCCAGCGGCCGGTGAGGTCTCGCGGAGAGCATCGCCACGCGAAGGACGGCTGACATAACGACCGGCATTGGCGGACTCGTTTTCACGGACGGGGTCCTCGCCCTGGTTATCGGCAGCGCAGAAGCCGACCAGGTCAGTAGCTTTCCGCCCGAAGCTACCGTGGTTAACGCGCTTATGCCGGCGACCCTACTGCGGCATCGTCAACCCTCAGCAAAGCTAACCAATGCTGCCTAGGGAAAGGAATCGCATGGGCTATAAGGGCGGTTGACATTGTCACTGACACTGAGGGGCTCGTTTTCACGGACGGGGCCCCTCAGTTCGTTCTGGCCGCGGTTCTCGCGCGCACCGCAACTTGCAGGCCTCAGCAGCGTTTTCCGCTACGGTGAATCGCCAGATGACGAGTGACCTCCGCGCCGGGTGGGCTGCGCGCGGTCGTCGGGTTTCGGGGCTCGGCAGGCCGTTTGTGCTCC
>DATCEM010000367.1:0-2436 GCA_036510175.1 Solirubrobacteraceae bacterium
CCCGAGCCTCTGGCCCTATACGCGCGACCTCTACCAGCAGCCCGGTATCGCCGATACCGTCCGCCTCGACGAGATCCGCAACCACTACTACCGAACGCACGCCGGGATCAATCCGAGCGGACTCGTCGCCGTCGCACCCGACGCCGACCTCACCGCGCCGCACCTGCGCGCGGGCCTCGGCGGCTGAGCGGCTCGCCCCAGCGCCCCGGAGCAAGGTCCATTAGGTAACCCTAATAAGGGTACCCTAACTGTGGTACGGTCCCCGGCGTGGGTGCCGCAAGCGATTCCCGGCGGACCTCCGCGCGACCGGCCCGGAGCATCAGCATGTACATCTGGACGGCCGTCGTGCTGGCCATCGGCGTGACCGTGGTGATCCTCGGTTGGCATTCCCAGGGCGGTACCACCGACCCCACGGCGCTCCCGCCGGGACACCGGCTCAGCCACACCACGGTGGTGATCAACAGCGCGATCCTCGTCCTGCGTGAGGGTCTCGAGACGATTCTCATCCTCGCCGCGGTGACCGCGAGCTTCCTCGGGGGAAATCGCGTCTACCGGCGGCCCGTGGCCGCCGGCGGGGGGCTCGCCATCTTCGCGGGCATCGGGACCTGGTTCTTCGTCGTATGGCTCATCGGCCGCTTCCACGGCGGCGAGTTCGACGTCCAGGCCGCCACCGGCCTACCCTCGCTCCTCGTCCTCCTCCTGGTCATGAACTGGTTCTTCCACAAGGTCTACTGGACCGGCTGGATCTCCCACCATCACAAGCGCCGGCGCGGCCTGCTTGCCGGCGGGCCCGAGGGAAGCATGCGGGCGATGATGCTCGGGCTCCTGCTCCTCGGCTTCACCTCGGTCTACCGCGAATGCTTCGAGGTCGTGATCTTCCTCCAGAACCTACGCGAGCTCTACGGGTCGAGCGTCGTCCTCGAGGGCGTGACCCTGGGCGCGATGTTCACCGCCGCCGCCGGCGTGCTCACCTTCGCCCTGCATCAGAAGCTCCCCTATAAGCGCCTGCTCATCATCACCGGCGTCATGCTCCTCCTCGTCCTCCTCGTCTCCGTCGGCGAGGAGGTCCAGGAGATGCAGCTCGCGGGGTGGATCGGCACGACGAACGTCCCCGGCCTGCACTTCCCCGGCTGGATGGGCACCTGGTTCTCCCTCTTCGGCAACTGGCAGACCATCGCTGCCCAGTTCATGGCGCTCGTCATCGTCATCGGCTCCTACGTCGCCGCCCAGTATCTGCGCGTCTGGCGCCCCCGCCGCCGCGGCCAGCGCGCCGCCGTCTTCGGCGAGGCGCCACCTGAGCGCGCCGCCGACCTCGCCACCGCGCGCAGGCGGCCGGGCGAGGCCCAGCCGGCGTCGCTGGGGTAGGGGCCGCGCGTCTACTGCTTCGGGCCGATGAAGGAATCGAGCAGCGCCACTGATTCCCTCCGTGCCACTGGCTGAGCCAGCCATCCCCTAAGTAGACGCCGAGCAGGTAGGCATACACGCCGCGCGGCAGCCTCGAGAAATCGTGCGGATCGCCGTCGCATACCTGGCAGCGACCGCCGGGGCGGAGCGCCTTGTCCGCAGCTTGGGAGAGCCCGCGATTGCGCCAGAGGCGGATGGTGTTGATCGGCACGCCAGTGAGTTCGCTGACCTCACGGTCCGTGCGCCCCGTAGCTTTGAGGTCGAACCCCGCTTGAGCGTCATCGAGCGAACGAACCCTTGGCATGCTACCGAACATACGTTCGGCCTCGGACGGAACGCCGCCGCGGGTGGTGAAGGAAGCAAGCGGGGCAGCCAGGACTCGAACCTGGGACCTCCGGTTTTGGAGACCGGCGCTACCACCAAACTGAGCTACTGCCCCAGGGGTACCGGACGACGATCCTAGCCTACCGTCGGGCCCCGCGGAACGTCGCCAGCAGACGCGGCTGACTCCTGCGCAAGTACGATCACCCCATGACCTCCCACACCGCCTACCGCACCTTCCGCACCGCCGAGCGCCGGGAGTTCGTGCGCATCACCGAGGACGTGGCGGACGCCGTTCGCGACGCGGGGATCAGCGAGGGGATGGTCCTCGTCTCCGCCATGCACATCACCGCGGGCGTGTGGATCAACGACGACGAGCCGGGCATCCACGCCGATGCGCTCGAGTGGATGGACAAGCTCGCGCCGCCGAGCTGGAAGGAGCCGGGCAACGAGGTCGCGCGCGAGCTCCTTCCCGATCCCGGCGATTACCGCCACCACCGGGGCGGCGAGGACAACGGCGACGCGCACTTCAAGAACCTCCTCGTCCACCATCAGGTGATCGTGCCGGTGACCGAGGGGAGGCTCGATCTCGGACCGTGGCAGGCGATCTTCTACTGCGAGTTCGATGGGGGACGGCCGAAGCGGCTCGTGATCAAGGTGCTGGGCGAGTAGTGCCCTCGGAGGTGTTCGCCGCCGGCGCCCTCGCCGGCC
>DATCEM010000368.1:0-3739 GCA_036510175.1 Solirubrobacteraceae bacterium
CATCGCGGGCGTAGCGCGAGCCGAACTCGCTGGGCTCGAGGCCGACGGTCCGCCAGCCCCGTTCGCGCGCCTCGGCGAGGAGGAAGCCCACCCAGCAGCCGAGGTCGAGGATCGCGCCGCGACCGCGCGTGTGCGCCTCGATCCGCTCGAGCGCCCGCCGCGCGGTCTCTCGCTGTCCCGCCTCCTCGTCGATGTAGGCATCGGACTGCGCCTCGGCGTAGGCCCCCGCGAGCATGGCCTCCTCAGGCATGGGGTCGAGCTGCATGTGGCCGCAGCTCGGGCAGCGCACGATGTCGGCCAGGGCACTGCCGAAGCGGTCGGTGGACGGGATCAGGCCGTCGGGCCCGATCTCGCCGGCGACGCGCAGATGCGGACGCAGCCCGATCTGGCCGCAGGCGGAGCAGGCGCTTTGCGCGGACATCGGGCTATGTTGCCACGACCACGCCCGACTCCACCTTCACCAATGAGCCCATCCTCGAACTGCGGCGCGCGGCAATACGCGCCCAGCTCACCGACGCGCTCGCGACCGTCGACCGCGAGCTTCCCCTCTCCGTCCCCATCTGGATCGGCGATGGCGCCCGCGCGGGCGATGGGCTGCGCTCGACCGATCCGGGAGACCCCGAGCGCGTCGTCGCCGTCGCCGCTCGCGCCGAAGCGAGCGACGCCGCGGCGGCCGTGAACGCCGCCGCCGGCGCCTTCCCCGCCTGGAGCGCCACGTCTGCCGGCGAGCGCGCGGCCGTGCTCACCCGGGCGGCCGCCTGGATGCGCGAGCGCCGGCTCGAGCTCGCCGCGCTCGAGGTTCGCGAATGCGCCAAGCCCTGGCCCGAAGCCGACGCCGACGTGTGCGAGGCGATCGACTTCCTCGAGTACTACGCGAGAGGCGCGGTCGAGCTCGCTGCGGGCCGCGCGCTCGCACAGGCGCCCGGGGAGCACAACGAGCTGCACTACGCGCCCCGCGGCGTCGCCGCCGTCATCTCGCCCTGGAACTTCCCCATGGCCATCCCCTGCGGGATGACCGCGGCCGCCCTGGCCACGGGTAACACCGCGGTACTCAAGCCCGCCGAGCAGTCGCCGGGGTGCGGCCTGCGGATCGTCGAGGCGCTGCGGGCGGGCGGCGCACCGGCGGGCGCGGTCGCCCTGCTGCCTGGGGAAGGCGACGCCGGAGCGGCGCTCGTCGGAAGCCCCGGCGTCCACACGATCGCCTTCACGGGCTCGCTCCCGGTAGGGCTCGAGATTGTCCGCGCCGCCGGGGACACCCCTGCCGGCCAGGGCCACCTCAAGCGGGTGGTGGCCGAGCTCGGCGGTAAGAACTGCATCATCGTCGATGCCGATGCCGACCTCGACGAGGCGATCCCGGCGATCGTCTCCTCGGCCTTTCACTACGCGGGCCAGAAGTGCTCGGCCGCCTCACGCGTGCTCGTCCACGAGGCGATCGCCGACGGGCTCATCGAGCGCGTCGCGGGCGCCGTGCGCACCCTTGTCGTCGGACAGGCGGACGAGCTCGGCACCGATGTCCCACCCGTGATCGAGCGCTCGGCCCAGGAGCGTGTGAACGGCTACGCCGAGCTTGCCGCCCGCGACGGGGGGATCGTCGTGGGTGGCGGGGAGGTCCCCGGGCCTGGGTGGTTCTGTCCCCCGACCGTCGCCGCCGAGCTCCGGGCCGGCTCGCCCGTGCTCGAGGAGGAGATCTTCGGACCGCTGCTCGCGATCGAGCGCGTGCGTGACGTCGAGCACGCGTGCGAGATCGTCGACGGGCAGCCCTTCGCCCTGACCGGCGGGCTGTTCGCCCGTAATCCGGCGACCGTGAGATACGTCCGCGCCCGCACTCCCGTCGGCAATCTCTACGTCAACCGCGGCACCACCGGCGCCATGGTCGCCCGCCAGCCGTTCGGGGGCAACCGACTCTCGGGCAACGGCACCAAAGCCGGGGGACCGGACTACCTCCTGCACTTCGTCGAGCCTCGCGTCGTGACCGAGAACACGATGCGCCACGGCCTCGTCGTCTGACCGGGTACTTGATTTATCGGCGAGATAGGTCGATCATGCCCGGAAGGCATGGTGTTCGAGACCAACGCGTGGAAGGTCCTCCTGCTCGTCGGCCTGTTGGCGACGATCGTCATGAGCCTGTGCTGGTCGGCACCGCGGCGCTCGGTGGCGCGGAGCGATCTCTACGGCTTGGTCCTCGCTGGAGTGTGCCTCTACGCCGTCGGGGGACTCGCACTGTTCCTGCACCACCGCGCACTCGCCGGCCTCGTGTTCGCGGGCGGAATCGTCATCTGCGCGCTGGCCGTCTGGCTCTCCCGCGGCGTCGACGCCGAGGACCCGCCGCCCGATGACGAGCGGCCGGCTGACGATCCGACCCCGCCGGGGCCCGATGGGCTTCCCGAGCTCGACTGGGATCAGTTCGAGGTCGCGTTCCGCGCCTACGCGGCGCGCGAGCGGGCCGGCAGCGCCTGAAGCAGCAGCTCGTGCACCCGCGCCTCGCCCGATAGCTCGGGGTGGAACGAGACCGCGATAACATTGCCTGAGCGCACGGCGACCGGATGCTCATCGACGCGCGCGAGCACCTCGACGCCGTCCCCGCACTCCTCGATCCACGGCGCCCGGATGAAGATCGCCCGGATCGGCCCACCCTCCACGCCGGCGAGCTCGATCTCGGCTTCGAAGGATCGGATCTGAGGACCGAAGGCGTTCCGGCTCGTGCGCACGTCGAGGATCCCGAGATGGTCGTTGTCGAGCATGATCATCCCGGCACAGGTGCCGAGCACCGGCGTACCTGACGCCGCCAGCTCGCGCAGCGGCTCCGCCAGCCCCTCGCGCTCCACGCCCAGCGTCATCACGGTAGATTCGCCGCCCGGGATGATCAGCGCGTCGAGTCCCTCGAGCTGCGCGGGCGACCGCACTTCACGAGACTGAGCCCCCAGGCGATCGAGCAGCTTGGCGTGCGCTTCGAAGTCGCCCTGCAGGGCGAGGATGCCCACGGTCGCCGTCAAGCGAGCTACCAGCCGCGGGGGGCGAGCAGTTGCTCCACCTCGAGCTTGGCCGTCTCGAGGCTCTCCATCGCCCGGCCCAGGCCCGCCGACGCCGCCGCGATCCGCGCCGGATCGCGAAAGTTCGTCGTCGCGTCGACGATCGCGCGAGCTCGCCGCGCCGGGTCCTCGGACTTGAAGATGCCTGAGCCGACGAACACGCCCTCGGCCCCGAGCTGCATCACGAGCGCCGCATCGGCGGGCGTCGCGATCCCACCGGCGCAGAAGAGGACGACGGGCAGGCGCCCCGCGGCAGCGACCTCGCGGACCAGATGAAGCGGTGCCCCGAGCTCCTTCGCGGTGGTGGCAAGCTCGGCGCTGTCGAGGGAGCCCAGCCGCTTGATCTCTCCGCCGATCGAGCGCAGGTGCCGGACGGCCTGAACGACGTCGCCGGTCCCCGCCTCGCCCTTGGAGCGGATCATCGCCGCGCCCTCGCCGATCCGGCGAAGCGCCTCGCCGAGGTTCGTGGCGCCGCATACGAAGGGCACCTTGAACGCCCATTTATCTATGTGGTTCGCCTCGTCTGCGGGGGTCAGCACTTCAGACTCGTCGATGTAGTCGACCTCGAGCGCCTCGAGCACCTGTGCCTCGACGAAATGCCCGATCCGCGCCTTCGCCATCACCGGGATCGATACCGCCTCCTGGATCGCCCGGATCATTGCCGGATCGGACATCCGTGCCACGCCGCCGTCACGCCTGATGTCGGCGGG
>DATCEM010000369.1:0-3382 GCA_036510175.1 Solirubrobacteraceae bacterium
CGGCTGCCGGCTCCTCGTGACGGCGCTGCCCGCACGAGGCGAGATCTGGTGGTGTGAGCTTCCCGGGGTGGGACGGCGCCCTGCCGTCGTCCTCTCACGGGACGCCGCCATCCCGCGACTCCGGCGTGCCCTGATCGGCCCATGCACGACCACGATTCGCGGGATCCCGAGCGAGGTCCTACTCGAGCCTGGCGAGGATCCGATCCCTCGCACCTCGGCCGTCAACCTCGATTCAGTCGAGAGCGTCTCGCTCGGAGTCCTCGTCGAGCGCCTCGGTCGGGTCAGCGATGACCGGATGCGTCAGATCTGCGCCGCGCTCGAAGTGGCCGTGGACTGCGCAGGCTGACGCGTCGACCCCGCTCGGCCTCGATGTCAACGCGCGGAGGGCCTGTCAGCAGGGATTGGCGAAATGATTGGCGCAAGGGCGCAGGGATGCGCACAACGGTGAATCTAGCTGCCTTGAACCGGCCGAATTCGAGCCGGACGATAGGCTCGTGCGCTGTGTCACTTGCCGCTCGCGCGTGTTTGGTCTTCGCCGTAGGCATCGTCGTCCTGATCGGCTCTGCGGCGCTCCACCTAGGTACCGTCCCTGAACTCTTCGGCGGCTTACGACGTCAGACCGCCCCGTAGAATCCCCGGCAATGACGGGGCCTACGCGTTTCGCCAAAGCCTCCTAAGCCGGCTCGGGCTCGAGGTCGCTCCGGCCCCGGTTCCCCAGGAGACGACGCAGCTCGGGCGCGCCCCCATCCTCGAGCACCACGCATGCCCCCGGCCAGTACGGGCTCTCGTTCGGAACCTCGCCCACGAACTGGCGGTCGTAGACCCAGGACCCGGCGTTGGTCATGCGCCCGCCGGCCGCCGTCGTCCATTCGGCCTCGTCGTCGCCGGGTAGCGGCCCGGCGCGGTGGGTGTGGCCGAAGATCACGTGGGGGGCGCTCACCCCGAGGGAGGCGATGACCTGAGCCGTCGCGCGCAGCCCGGCCCGCGACAGCGCCGGCATCGAGACGTCGCTCTGGAGCGGACCCATCCCGGCGCGGTTCAGGCCCGCGACAACCGCGGGGAACGCGGTGACCACCGCCCGGCGGCGCAGCGAGCGCCCGCTGCTGCGGCCCGCAAGCGTGCGCCACGCTCGCGAGGAGGCCCGCTGCGAGCCCGCGACATTACCGCCCGCGGACTGGGCGACGGCGTGGATCCACGCGTAGAGCGGCGCGAGCGTCGCCTCGTAGTCCTCGGCGCGAGCCGGACCGCCCGGCGGCTCGCCCACAAGTCGCACCATCGCGCCGGCGCCCAGGCGCTCGAACATGGGGATCGTCGTGTGCCGGGCCGAGTAGTGGCCGTGCATCGCGTACACGTCCTCGCGCAGCCACACGCCCGGGTAGGCGGCGCGCACGGTGGCGGGTCCCAGCCACCGGGCAACCGTGGCCAGCGGCTCTCCGGCACGCCAGTCCACGGCGGACTCGAGGCCGAGCGGTGGCGGCACGCCGCGCCGCGCTCGCCGCTCGAGCCAGGGAGCGAGCAGGTGGTAGTCGTGGTTGCCGGGGACGATGAGCACTTCGCCCCCATCCCCCAGGGCCTCGCCGAGGGCGGCGAGGAACTCCCGTCCGGTGGCCAGCGAGTCGCGCAGCGGACCGTGCCGCAGCTCGAGCACGTCCCCGAGCAGGACCACGCGGTCGACCCCATCGAGCTCCGCGAGCAGCGCCTCCCGGAGCTCGGGGCGCCGCAGCAGGTCGGTGCGCTGCTGCGTACCGAGGTGGAGGTCTGAGATGACGAGGGTGCGCAGGGCGTAGGAGCGGCGCGCTAGGAGGCGGCCGCGATCGCCTGGCGGATCGTCTTCGGGAGCATGAAGCGCACGTCTTCGCGCACTACCTCGAGCTCCCGGACGTCCTCGGTCCCGCGGGCGCGGAAGAAGTCGATCAGCCGCTGCACGAGGTCCTCGGGGGCGCTCGCCCCCGAAGTGATGCCCACCGTCCGCGCGCCGTCGAGCCATTCCTCGAGGACCTGGCCCTCGTTGTCGATCAGATAGGAGTCGGCCCCGTGCTCGCGCGCCACCTCGACGAGACGGTTCGAGTTCGACGAGTTGCTCGAGCCGATCACGAGCACGAGGTCGCACGCGCGCGCGAGCTGCTTGACCGCGGCCTGGCGGTTCGTCGTCGCGTAACAGATGTCATCCGTGCGGGGCCCGGTGATCGCGGGGAAACGCTCGCGCAGCCGGTTGATCACCGCGCGCGTCTCGTCCACCGACAGAGTGGTCTGGGAGATGTAGGCGACCCTGCTCGGATCGGGGACCTCGAGCGAATCGACGTCGTCCTCGTTCTCGATCAGGACGATGTTCTCGGGCACCTCGCCCATCGTCCCCTCGACCTCCTCGTGCCCGGCGTGGCCGATGAGGACGATCGTGTACCCCTCGGCGGCGAACTTCTTCGCCTCGACGTGGACCTTGGTCACCAGGGGGCAGGTGGCGTCGATCGTCGAGAGCTCGCGCTCGGCCGAGTTCGCATGCACCGATGGCGCCACGCCGTGGGCCGAGAACACCACCGTGCTTCCCTCGGGTACCTCGGTCTCGGACTCCACGAAGACGGCGCCGCGGTCTCGTAGCTGCTCGACGACGTGCTTGTTATGGACGATCTCCTTGCGTACGTAGACGGGGGCGCCGTAGAGCTCGAGCGCGCGCTCGACCGTCTGCACCGCGCGGTCGACGCCCGCGCAGTAGCCGCGCGGCGACGCCAGGAGAATCTTCTCGGGGACCGACGGCACACCGACAGTGTAGGCGGCGGATGTCGCACTTCCGTCAGCTCCGCCCGCGCGGCGCCTGCGCCGGTCCGGGCGCCGCGAGCCTCCGCACGTCGACGCGCTCGCCGCGGACGGGGTTGTCGACCTGGCCCCGGCCAGGGTGCGCGCGACTCCCTGGGGCGGCGTGGGGACCCATCCGGCCCGTTTCGTTGATTCGTGGAAGGCGGTCCGGCCGATCCGGGAGCGTGGTCGCGCATCCTGGGCGGCCAAGGCTCGACTCGGCTCCTCGCGAGAAGCGGCCGGCACAACTCCCGCCGTGGCGCGAACGTAGATCGCGCGCGAGTCTGCGCCGTTTCGGTTTAACGCGTTTGCGCAAGGGAGCCGAGCGATCCGCGCCGGACAAAAGCGACAGCGACGGAGCGCGCCAGCGCGGCGACGCGGTCGGCGCTGAGCTGGTGGCTGCGTTCCGCCGGGAGGAGCCGCCTGGGGCTGGCGGCCGAGACGTCTGCTTGAGCGGCGAAGGAGCCATGTCGACGCCGGCGAGGAGCTTCCGCTGTCGCCCAATGCGGAAGGGCGCTCAGTCTCGTTTTTTGCACCAGCGAGACGCCTGGCGCTCGAGAAGACGTGCTTCGCCCTCGTCTGATGGGCTTAG
>DATCEM010000370.1:0-3329 GCA_036510175.1 Solirubrobacteraceae bacterium
CGACTCCGTCGATCGAGGGCAGTCCGAGGCCGCCGTGTCGCTGGGCATGCGGCGCCGGCAGGCGATGCGCCACGTCGTGCTCCCGCAGGCGATGCGCGTCGTCATCCCGCCGCTCGGCAACGAGTTCAACAACATGCTCAAGGTGACCTCGCTGCTCAGCGTGATCGGCCTGCAGGAGCTCTTCCTCGCCGCGCAGGACTACAACTCGGCGACGTTCCGCACGTTCGAGATCTTCCTCGTGGTCGCCATCTACTACATCGTCATGACGACGGTCTGGTCGATCATCCAGAGCGCGATCGAGCGGCGGCTGGCCTCGCGCGGCGGCGAGCTGATCGACCGCGTGACTCTGCGGGAGCGACTGTTCGGCGGTGGCGCGCTGGCGGCTGCCGCACAGCTGCGCGGAGCCCGGTGAGGCGCGGGGGCCTCGTCGAGGACGCGACAGCACCGGCGCGGGTGCGCGCGGGCCGACCGGTCGTCGAGGCGATCGGGGTGCACAAGTGGTTCCGCCGCAACCACGTTCTTGATGACGTCTCCCTGTCGGTCGACGAGGGGGAGGTTGTTGTGATCATCGGGCCATCCGGCTCGGGCAAGACGACGTTCCTGCGCTGTATCAACCACCTCGAGCGGATCGATGAGGGACGGTTGCTGGTCAACGGGCACCTGATCGGCTATCGCGAGAGTGCGAGCGGCAAGCTCGCCGAGGAGGCGGAGGCGGAGATCGCGCGCCAGCGCGAGCAGATCGGCTTCGTCTTCCAGCAGTTCAACCTCTTCCCCCACCTGACGGCGGCCGAGAACGTCGCGCTCGCCCCGATTCGCGTTCGCGGCATCGGCCGCTCAAAGGCGATGGAGGAGGCGACCCGCCTGCTCACTCGCGTGGGCATCGAGGAGAAGCGCGACTCATACCCGCGCCAGCTCTCGGGCGGTCAGCAGCAGCGCGTCGCGATCGCGCGCGCGCTCGCGATGAACCCGGCGCTGATGCTGTTCGATGAGCCGACCAGCGCCCTTGACCCGGAGATGGTCGGCGAGGTGCTCGACGTGATGCGCGAGCTCGCGGCGGAGGGGATGACGATGGTCGTCGTTTCGCACGAGATGGGCTTTGCGCGGCGCGTCGGCGACCGCGTCGTGATGATGGACGAGGGCCGCGTCGTCGAGGTGGGCGCGCCGGGTGAGATACTCGACCGCCCGCGCGAGGAGCGCACCGCCGCCTTCCTCTCAAAGGTTCTCCACTAGTGGGCACGCTGTATTCGAGCGGCGGCGGCGTGGCGGCCGCCAACCATCTTGCGGCCAGCGCTGGCGTTGCGATGCTCGAGCGCGGCGGTAACGCAGTCGATGCGGCGGTCGCGGCGGCCGCGGTGATGGCCGTCACCTCGCCGCACATGTGCGGCCTCGGTGGCGACCTCTTCGCGGCGGTGGCGCGGTCCGGTGCCACGCCCGAGGTGCTCAACGCCTCGGGCCGGGCGGGTTCGGGAGCGGACCCCGAGCGCCTGCGTGCCAGCGGGGCTGTTGCGATGCCATTCCAGCTCGACATCCGCGCCGTCACCGTTCCCGGCTGCGTCGATGGCCTCGTCGCGCTGGCGCAGCGCCACGGGTCCCTGGGCCTCGCGGACGCCCTGCGCCCGGCGCACCGACTCGCGGAGGGCGGCTTCCCCGTCTCGCCGACGCTCGCCCTCGAGTCGGCGGGGCTTGACCGGGCCACGCTCGAGGCCGCGTTCGGTGGACCACTCGTGTGTGGCCGGCGCCTGCGCGTCCCGGGCGTCGCGCGGGCGCTGGCGGCGATCGGCGCCTCCGGTCGCGCGGGCTTCTACGAGGGCGCGGCGGGCGCCGAGCTGGTGGCGCTCGGCCAGGGTGAGTTCACGACCGAGGACCTCGCGACCTCCAACGCCGACTGGGTGGAGCCGCTCAGCCTGCCTGCGTTCGGGCGCCAACTGTGGACAGCGCCGCCGAATTCGCAGGGCTATCTGGCGCTCGCCGGCGCCTGGATCGCCGACCGCGTCGGCCTCCCCGAGGACCCCGGCGACGAGCGCTGGCCGTTCATCCTCGTCGAAGCCGCGCGCCAGGCCGGCCACGACCGCATCGCGATGCTCCACGAGCACGCCGACGGCGCGACGCTGCTGTCGGAGTCACGGCTTGGCGCGCGCGCAGACGCCGTCCGCGAAAGCGCGAGCGAGGGCCTCGCCGACGCCCATGCCGCGGGCGCCACGACCTGCGTTTGCAGCGTCGACGCCGAGGGCTCCGGTGTCTCGCTGATCATGTCCAATGGCGCGGACTTCGGCTCACACCTGGCGCTGCCCGGCCACGGCATCTTCCTGCACAACCGCGGCATGGGCTTCTCGCTCGACGCGTCGAGCCCCGCCGAATACCGGCCGCGCCGGCGCCCGCCGCACACCCTCACCCCGCTGGTCGTGACCGACGAGGAGCGACGCCTCGACACGGTGCTCGGCACGATGGGCGCGGACGCGCAACCGCAGGTCCTCATGCAGCTGCTGGCGCGTGTGCTCGTCCACGGCGAGGAGCCCAAGGACGCGATCGGCGCTCCTCGCTGGGTCCTCAGCCGCGATCACCCGACCGGCTTTCACATCTGGGCGCACGATGGGCTGCCAATCGTGCGACTCGAACACGGGGCGCCCGCTTCCTGGGCGAAAGGCTTGCAGCGGCGGGGCTACGAGACCGCCCAGGCCAAGCCGGGGGAGCAGATATTCGGCCACGCCCAGCTCATCCGCGTCACCGACGACGGGCTCTGCGCCGGCGCCGCCGACCCAAGGTCAGGCAACGGCGCGTTCGTAGGGCGCTGAGCGCTGAGCCGCGACGCACGAGCAAGAACCTCTCGAGCGCCCCGGAGACGTGACGCCCGCTCACCACTCAAGACGGCGACTTGTCCTCGTGTGTCCTGGGTTTTTGGGCTGCATGGGTGTTCGGGTCGTGTCTACGGAATGCTCGCGATGGGGGCGTGGGCGGCGAGATCGAGGACGTGGGCTTGGAGGTCGGTTGGTTGGGTGAGTTTCTCGAACGTCGTGGTGGAGCCTGCGAGGCGAGTGGTGTTGCGGGTCTGGGTGGAGAGCTCGGGAAGGAGGGTGCGGTAGCTGTGCGCGGGCTGCCCGGTGGGCGTGCGTTTCGTCTGCTCAAGATTCGCCAACCACCCGACCAAACCTTGTTATGGAAAGCCCAAAGGACTGAACGCCTACCAAAAGGCATTGTTTAGCAGGCATTTCTTTGATCGGGGAGACAGGATTTGAACCTGCGACCGCCCGGCCCCCAGCCCGAGCGTTCGGGTGTCGCTCAGTTGATGAGGCCCGTATTCATTGGTCCTAGTGCGTCTGAGTTGTTCTGGG
>DATCEM010000371.1:0-2677 GCA_036510175.1 Solirubrobacteraceae bacterium
CCCGCCGGCCCGATGCCGCGCGACAAGGGCGGCTGGCAGGTCGCTCCCGCGCCTGATGGTCGGGGGACGCCCGAGCACCACCTGCCTCGCCCGCCGCACCGCTGGCGGGGCTTCTGGATCTTCGTCATCGTGCTCCTGGCGGTGAACTGGCTCTCAGTGCTCCTGATCAAGCCGGCGGGCCAGGTGCGAGAGAAGGTGCCGTTCAGCCCCTTCTTCCTCAACGAGCTCCGGGCCGGCCAGGTCAAGTCGATCTCCTCCAAGGGCGACACGATCCAGGGCACCTTCAAGACCAAGCTCCGCTATCCGCCGAACGACACCAAGGCGACGGCGACGACGCTGTTCTCGACCCAGGTCCCGGCGTTCTGGAACAACACGCAGCTCGCGGCGCTGCTGCGTTCCGAGGGCGTCCAGGTGAACGCCCAGTCGACGACGACGAGCGAGTCGCTGCTCGCCGAGATCCTCCTCGGTTTCGGCCCCACGCTGCTCATCGTCGCGGCCTTCATCCTCCTCGCCCGGCGCGCCCAGAGCGCGGCCGGAGGCGGGATGGGCGCGCTGGGCAACTTCGGCCGCTCGCAGGCGCGCCGGGTCGATCCCGAGAAGATCCGCGTCACCTTCGACGACGTCGCCGGCATCGACGAGGCCAAGAGCGAGCTGACCGAGATCGTCGACTTCCTGCGCGACCCCGAGCCCTATCAACGGCTGGGCGGTCGGATGCCCCATGGCGTTCTCTTGTCCGGGCTCCCCGGTACGGGCAAGACGCTCCTCGCGCGCGCGGTGGCCGGCGAGGCGCACGCCGCGTTCTTCTCGATCGCGGCGTCGGAGTTCATCGAGGCGATCGTCGGCGTCGGGGCCTCACGCGTGCGCGACCTGTTCGCCAAGGCCAAGGAGGCCGCTCCCGCGATCATCTTCATCGACGAGCTCGACGCGATCGGCCGCTCGCGCGCGGGTTCGGTCGCGGTGACCGGAGCCAACGACGAGCGCGAGCAGACGCTCGATCAAATTCTCACCGAGATGGATGGCTTCGAGAGCACCGAGGCCGTGGTCGTCCTCGGCGCCACCAACCGACCCGAGATCCTCGACCAGGCGCTGCTGCGCCCCGGCCGCTTCGACCGCCGCGTCGCCGTGCAGCCACCGGACCGCGCCGGGCGGCGGAAGATCCTCGAGGTGCACACGCGGTCGATCCCGCTCGCCGACGACGTCAATCTCGACGCGCTCGCCTCCTCGACCCCGGGGATGGTCGGCGCCGACCTCGCCAACCTGGCCAACGAGGCCGCCCTGCTCGGGGCGCGGCGAGGGCACGACAAGGTGACGATGGCCGACTTCACCGACTCGCTCGAGAAGATCATGCTCGGGGCGCCGCGCGGCACCGTGCTCAGCCCCGAGGATCGTGAGCGCACCGCCTACCACGAGTCCGGCCACGCGCTCGTGGGGATGCTCTCGCCCGAGGCCGACCCGGTGAGGAAGATCTCGATCATCCCCCGCGGGATGGCCCTTGGAGTCACGCTCTCCACGCCCGACAGCGACCGGGTCTCCTATTCGCTCGAGGAGCTCGTGGCGAAGATCAGGGTCTCGCTCGGCGGCCGCGTCGCCGAGGAGGCTGTGTACGGGAAGATCACCACGGGCGCCGAATCGGATATTCAGCAGCTCACCCAGATCGCGCGCCAGATGGTCGGCCGCTGGGGAATGAGCGAGAAGATCGGACCGATCGCCGTGCTCCCCTCAGAGAGCAACGGACCGTTCCTGCCCGGAGTCAGCGAGACCTCCGCCGACACGCAGCGGCTGATCGACGACGAGATCCACCGCCTGGTCGAGGAGGCCCACGCCGAGGTCACCCAGATGCTGAGCGATCACCGCGACCAGCTCGACAGCCTGGCCCAGGCCCTGCTCAAGGCCGAGACGCTCGACGCCGTCGACGCCTACGCCGCCGCCGGCGTCCCCATGCGCGCCGCCGAGCTCATTCCCGAGCCGGGCACTGGCACGCCCAAGGCCGGGGCGAGGTCATGACCAGTGATCGAGCGCCCGCGCGGTGAGCTGCGCGAGCGTCGTGCCGAGCAGCGCGCCGGCGATGACGTCCGCCGGATAGTGCAGCCCGGTGTGAACGCGCGAGTAGGCGACGACTGAGGCGAGCGCACGAATCGGGATCGCGTCGCGCGGCAGGACGCCGCCGACGCCGGTACTGAAGGCGAACGCCGCCGACGAATGGCCCGAGGGAAACGACGTGCTCTCGGGCATCGGAGCCCGCCGCGCCGGCGCCGCCTCGCTCGGATCGGGCCGCCGACGATTACCGAGCGGCTTGATCACCAGGTTGGCGACGGCGGAGGTCACGGCAATCGAGGCGAGCCCCGAAGCCGCCGCGCGCCGCCCACGCGCGCCACGAGTCGTGGCCAGAATCGCCGCCGAGGCGAGCCACAGGCGCGAGTAGTTCGCCGCCTGGGTCAGCGTGCTCATATACCGGTCGAGGCTCGGCGTCGGCGTCCGGAGGATCGCGTCGTACACGGCAACATCCACCCGCTCGGCGTCGATCACCCAGGCGGGCATACGGGGGCGGCGGGCCGTGGCGCGAGCGGCGGTGGCGGTGGCGGCGGCGGTGGCGGCGGCGGTGGTGGCGGCGGCGGTGGTGGCGGCGGCGGCGGCGGCTCTGGACACGCGGCGAATCGTATTGGGGGCGGGGCGGCCC
>DATCEM010000372.1:0-13146 GCA_036510175.1 Solirubrobacteraceae bacterium
CACCATCTCAGCCGTTTTCCCTGCCCCCACAGCGTGGAATAGGCCCACAGCGGGCTCGGACAGGATTCGGGCTACCGCGGTGCGCTGGTGCGGTAGCGGGGTGAACGTGCGCGCGAGCCCGGGCAGCGTCAGCCGCTCCCCGTCAGCCGTGTAGTCGCGCAACACCAAGCTGTTGAATCGTCGGTTGTACTCGGCGATCAGCCGGGCTGCTCGCTCTGGGTCCTCCCAGACCCATTCCGCAAAGCGTTCCTGCAGCGCCTGCGCTTTCTCCTGCGCGGCCGTCGTTTCTGTCGCGTTGACAACACGCCTGCCGTCGTCGGTTTCGTCGGTGACCTGGATCGGGCGCTGCTCGAGGACGCTCTTGGCGATCTGCGGGGCGGGCATCCGCTCGGTTCCCCAGTCACTCGTCGCGCGAACCGATCGGTTGTTGCCTCGCACTCCCCAGATCGCCCCGCCGGGATGCTCGACCTTCACAGTGGGGTCGTCGAGGATCTCGGTGAGGAACTCGCGGTGGGTGTGGGCGTCGATCCATGCCGCCCCGAGCCGCGGCTCGACCTCGTCCATCCCGAGATCGCGTGGCAGCACCCGCTCGAGCGCCCGCCCGTTAACAGCCAGCGAAGGGTTGGTTTGTGCGGCTTCGCGGGCAGCGTGGAGCTTCTCACGGACGTTCCCGGCCAAGTACTCGGCGCCCGGCACGAGCCGCCCGAGCTGCGGATCCTCGAAGACAAGCTCGCCGAGCGCAGCCCTGGCTTCCTCCGGCTGCTGGCCGAGGAGCGCCGCGATCTGCTCCAGGTCGACGCGACCGTGGGTGTCGAGGCAGATCGCGAGCGCGTCGGACGGGCTGTCGGCGCCGAGGACGGGGGCGCGCGGGGCGAGCACCCGTTCGGTCAGCATCTTCGCCGGCGTTGCGGTCTGGGTGTTCTCGTCGAACACCTCGAGCGCGCGTATTAGCGCTCCGAACGGGTCGTGGCGAACGATCGTCAAGGCGCGCGGGGTGATTCGCGCCATCCGCTCCTCGCCGGTGCGCGGGTCGGCGCGGCCGGTTGCGCGCAAGGTGAACCGGCTGATCGGCCCGTAGCGGGCGAGGTAGTGCGTGTAGCGACCGTGCAGCTCGATGCGGAGCTCGGCGAGCGGCCCGGTGTCCTCGATGCTCGAGGCCTCCGCCGCGAGGAGCCGTGTGGCGCTGTCGCGGAGCGCGAGCAGCTCTCTGACCTCGACCCGCGCCGTGTGTGGCACCTCGAGCGGTTCGTGGACGGACGCGATGAGGGTCGTGAAGGTCCCGTCTGGTTGTGCGGTGATGTGCCCGTCCCAGAGCTCCTCACCGGGCTCGAGCACGGCTCGCTCGCCCTCGCCGGGCGCGGCACGAACTTCGGGCCGTGCGGTAAATGTTCGGTCCTCGCCGCGCGCTCGTTCGGTGATGCGCGACAGCGCCCTACTGAGCTGCGACGCGACCTGGTCAGGGTCGCCGCGGACGTGCAGGGTCTGCGCGCTGTACATCCCTTGCCCGACCTCGAGAACGCCGAGCACGTTCTCTGGGTGCTCGAGGAAGTAGCTGTTGATCCGGATCTCGCCGCCCTCGGCGGCGATGTCCGCTGTCCTTTCCCACACGGCCGCTGGTGATTGCGTGCCGGGGTCGCGGCGGCGGAGGATGAGTAGGTCGGTGACGGCGTCGGTGCCGGCGGAGCGGCGGTGCGCGCCGGTGGGTAGGCGCACGGCGCCGAGCAGCTCGCCGAGCTCGTTCATCTCCCGCCGGGCGGCGGGGTTGGCGGCGTCGAGCGTGTACCGGCTCGTGAGCACCGCAATGACGCCGCCGGGGCGGGTTAGCGCCAGCGATTTCAGGATGAAGTGGTTGTGGATGCTGTGACGGCCGCCGTTGTGTAGCGGGTCGTGCAGGACGACGTCGGCGAAGGGAACGTTGCCGATCGTGAGATCGAAGTGGCCGTCCGGGAGGCGGGTACTCGCGAAGGATTCCGCGCGGACGCCGGCGTGCGGGTAGAGCGCCCGGGCGATCGCGGCTGTCGTTGGGTCAAGCTCAACGCCGGTTACCTCCGCGCCGGGCGGCGCAAGGCCGATGAACACGCCCGAGCCGGCGCCGGGCTCGAGCACGCGCCCGCCGGTGAACCCGAGCTCGGTCACGGCGCGCCACATCTCGCGGGCGGTCTGCGGGTCGGTGTAATGCGCGTTGATCGTGGTACGCCTCGCTGCCGCATACGCGTCGGCATCGAGCAACTCCCGCAGTTGATCGCGTTCGCGGGCCCACTCCGCGCGGGCCTCGTCGAAGATTTGGGGGACCGCCCCCCAGCTCGACCATCGCGCGAGCACCTGCTGCTCCTCAGTGCTCGCGGCGCGCTCCTCGCGCTCGAGCGCGGCGAGGACCTGCAGCGCCTGCAGGTTCGCCTGTACTCGCGCCTTCGCGCCCGACGGCGCCAGCTGATCCTGAGAGGTCGGCGTGAACCTCAGCCCTGCTCGGTCTCGTCCTCCTCCTGCAGCGCTTCGTGGATCGCTCTCATCACGTCGGTGCTCAGATCCGGCGGGCCCTCCTCGCTCTCCTCGTTCTCCTGGCGGGCGGGTTCGATCAGGATCAGCTCCCTCAGCACCTGCTCCTCGGCGACGAACCTCGCCATGTTCAACCGTCCGACCTTCTGGAGGGTCCCCTCCCCCGGCCTGTCCGGGCCCGCTAGCGCGTCCGCCCGCAGGTCGATCTCCTGCTCGGCCTGCTCCCCCAGTTCCGTGAAGAACGCCTGCTTGTCCGGGATCGCCTGGTAGCGCTCCGGATCGGTCTTCTCCCAGTGGCTCATCGCCTGGCGGCCGTACTTGTTCATCGCGGTCTTGCTCGTTCTCGGCGAAGAGGGCGTCAAAGCTGAGCTGATCCTCGTGCCGGGTCTCGGTTCGTCGTTTAGCCACTTGCACCCTCCCACGTTTCGTCGTGTTCGGAGCGCCCGGTTCTCCGGGCGCCGCCAGCCTGGCCGTCGCTCGCCGCGCATCTTACCCGCCTACCGGGCTTCTCGCCAGCCGCCGGTGGAACGATCGCTCCACGCTTGAAGGGCACGCACCGCGTCGCGGGGTCATAGGCCTGGTGGGTGTCGTGCCACGAAGCCCGCCGGTCCGCTTCCCACTGGCGTCCACCTGGGGCCGGTGCTCGGCGGGTTTGGCGGCTGCCCGGCGCCGGCGGCGGTGTCGAGGTAGATGCCGGCGACCTCGATGTAGACGTGCCCAACGCTCGCGTACCAGGTCACCCATTTCCCCGGGCCCGGATCGCCGACGCTCTCAAACTGGCCTGAGGTGAGCGAGCCTCCGCCGAGCACGCTAGTTCCAAATCCGCCCCCCCACAGGACGTAGGTGGTGGCGCCCGAGCAGTCATAGCCAGGGGTTCCGTTCTGCCCGGGGCCTAGGCCGCCTTGAGGCTGGGGGTTGGTTTGGCTGTCTGAGAGCGCCGGGTTCGCGTGACCGCCACCCCACTGGTAGTCGAAGTGGATGATCCTGTTGCCAGCGGCGATCATCGCCTGCACCTGCGGCGGGGCGTTGGCGGGCGCGAGCGCTACGCCGGTGGTGCGGTCGATCTGCGCCTTTTCACCCGGCACGGTTCCGACGCCGCTCGCGGCCGGGCAGCTCGCGCCCGCGCTCGCAGCCCCGCCGAGCGAGACGAACGTGGGCCCGCCGCTTGCGGTGCCGGTGACGCCTTGCTGGTAGTACGTCTGGGCGCGAGCGACTACCTCTTGGACGTACCAGCCGGCGTGGTTGTACCCGTAGATCGCCGCCTGCCAGTTGCCGGGGGCGCCGTTCGCGCGCAGGTACTTCGCGGCGGTGTAGATCGCGTCGTCGGGGTTATTCCAGCCGGCCGGGCCGTTTGGTGCGGGCTGCCCCGTCGGCGTGACTCGATAGCTCGCCCACGTGGCGGGCATGAATTGCATCCAGCCGACGGCGCCCGCGCTCGAAGTTGACATGTTCTGCCCGAAGTCGGTCTCGACGAAGTTGATCGCCGCGAGCACCGACGCGCCTTGCGGCCCGAGCTGATATTTGGCGTCCGCGCCCTGATAGAGCGGCACGAGATTGGCGGGAACACCACCGACCGGGCCGCTCGCGCCGCCTGAGCACGAGCCGCCCGACCCGCCAACCGCCAGCACGACGATCAGCATCGTCAGCGCCAGCAGTGCCAGCACGATTGCGAGCGGCCGCCGCACGGGCTACAGCAGCGGCTTTGCCGCGGCGACGAGCCAGCGGCCGTGAGCGCGGGTGAGCGTGATCTGAACGGTGCCGGACTGCGGCTGCCCACTTGGAGGGTTCCGGGCTACCCAGCTCGCGTTCACCTTGCTCCCCGAGGTGAGGATCACGCGCGTCACCCGCTCACGCGCGATGTGCTGCCCGGGCGGAACGCTCACGGGCTGCGACAGCAGGAACCCCGCGAACGCTGCCGTGGACGTAGCCCAAAGGTCCGCTTTGACGGACCCTGTGAGCTGACCGGTCTGGTAGCGCACGTACGCCTCAGCGAAGCGTCCGGCGGCGGTGAGCAACGAGCGGGTCGCGCGACAGCCAGCCAGCGAGTGGCCGCCACGGTTGGGGGTCCCGCCGCCGCAGCGCCCGCCGCCGGTGTCTGCATCCGTGTGCGCTACGGGGGGCGCTACGGTCACGACCTGGGTTGTGCGCGCGGGTGCGGCCGCGATCGCACGGCCCAGCTGCCCTATCTCCCGTCGCCCCGGCGGGCGCCCGGTGCGCTCGCCTCGACACCCGCTCAGCACGCACACGAGGCCCGCTGCGACGATCACCATGAGAAGCCCTCGCCGTGGCGCTCCGCCCAGGTTCATGCGCTGTCTCTCGCTGTTTCTCGCGCGCGGCGCTGGCGGTGGCGGATCAGCCAGTAGAGGTGGCGGTTGTACGCCGGGATCGCGGAGGCCGCGAGCGCGAGCTCCCGGCTGCAGAGCCGCTCGTGCTCCAAGCAGTCCGCGCGCCGCGAGGGGTAGCTGCCGGTTTCCGCGGTGCGCCGGGTCGCCGCCCAGCGGCGCACGTCGCTTGCGCGCTGAAGGTCGGGATCGCTCTGCGCGGCATCCTCCTCGAGGAGCTTCAGCGCCGCGGCCCATGTCGGCGCCGCGCCGCTGGCCGGCTCGTAACCGTGGTCTCTGACGGCCGCGATCGCGTGCGCTAGGAATCGGGTTGTGTCGATGTAGCGCTCGCCCGGTGGCGGGGTGCGCCGCGCTGCCGCGGCGTTCAGCGCCGTGCGTGTCTCTGCGAGCTGCTCGGCGCGTCGGATTGCCGCCTCGGGCGACCCGACGCGCGTGAAAGGGCGAACGCAGCTGGACCCCAGCTGCACCGTGCGACCGGTCGTCCGGTGTCTGAGCAGGTAGGTCTTGGTGCGTGGCCGCACGGTCCTGCATCCCTCGCAGAGCCCCCGCGCGGCGGCTAACCGCTCGCGCTGCTCCTCGCCCATCGCCACGCACGCACTGACCGCTGTCCGGCCGGCCTCGTGCTCAAGGACGCATACGATCTGCCACTCCCCCACGCTCGCGCTCTCCCCCTCGAGGCGAACGATCGCGAGCCCTTCTTCCCGCCGTCCGGTATCGATCAGCTGGACCGGCGGGGCGCCGGCCCGCTGGTAGTGGCGGTTGATTTGTGCGATCTGCGCCTGGAGCTCTGGGAGCTGCTGTAGGGGGACCGTCGCCTCCATCGCCTCTAACGGGGTCCTTCCATCTCGAGGCTCTGCTCATCACCGCGACTGCGACCGCGGTCAAGCTCGGGCGGTGGTTGCGTGCGTGTGGGGGCTAGCTCGCCGCGCGTACGTTCGCGCTCGAGCTGCGCGCGCGCGACGAGGCCCTGCGCGAACACCCGGCCGTGGTGCTCGAGCCATGTATCGGGGTGACCGTTTCGCCCGGCGAGCGCTCCGAGCTCGGAGCCGATCATGGCTACCGCTTCTTGGTGACGGTCGGCATAGTCGCGCTGCTCCTCGGCGCGCGCGCGGAGCTCGGAGCGCTCAGCGCGGTGCCACCACGGAACCGCTTCGACCTTCTCGTACAGATCAAGTTCCCGCTCGCTGGCGCCTCGCAACCATTCCTGGTGCGTGTGCAGCCTTGCCTCGAGCACAGAGATGTCCTTGCTCAGTGGCTGATCGAGGGCTCGCTCAGCGCCGGCGAGCAGGGAGGCGTGCTCGGCGAGCCGCCCCGCGTCCACAGCGCCATGCGCTATCTCGAGTCGCGCTTCCACGATCAGCTCGCCGAGGCGTTCTGAGCGCTCAGGGCCGAGCATCCGCGAGTAGGTATCGGGGACCGTGACGGGCGCGACCACGCCTTCCAGCTCGCTGTCGAGCCGCAAGCGATCTCGCTGCTCGCGCCGGCGGTCCGGAGAGGTACCGCGCTGCCTATCCATCACTTCCTCCTCTGATCACGCGCAGCCCCCTCGACGCCGGTCTCATCGCCGCGGCGAGGGGGCCACCGGCTGGGTCGGTCGGAGTGGCGCTCTGGCCGGTGTCGCCGGCGAGCGCGGTCAAGGTGCGGTCGGTGTAGTAGGGCCGAAGGTCGATCCACGCTGGCGGGAGGCGCCCGTACACCAGCAGCGCCGTGTTCTTGGCGTGCTGGCGGATGAGGTGCGGTGGGGCGAGCGGCTCGAGGTGCTCTTGCACGGTCATCGAGGAGCGTCCGGCGCTCCACCCCTGCGGGCGGTGGCGGCTGGTGCGTTCGTGGACCTGTTGCCCGAGGAGCTGCTCGATGTAGCGGTTGGTCGCCGGGTCGGCGATTCCCGAGCAGAACAGCTTGCAGGTGTGCGCGGCGAGGATGCTCTGCCCCCGCTCGGCACCCCAGTGCTCGATCGCCTGCGCATAGTCCTGCAGCACCGTCAACAGCAGCACCCCGAGCGCGATCCCCGTCGCCGCGTAGCGCCCGAGCGTCGGGATCGGAGCGATGTTCGCGACCTCCTCGAGCGCACAAAGCAAGGTCGGGTCAAGCCGTCGCTCGGGACGGGTCGCGGCGATCGCGAGCGCGTCGTCGATCACGCTCATCACCAACGCGCCGAACAGGTTCGCGAGACGCCGCTGGTCCTTCTCGGGCGCGATCAGGTACAGCGTGTTACTCCCCGACAGAAGCCATTCGGCAGTGATGTCCTCGCTACTCGTCGCCGCGGCGATCGCCGGCTCCTGCCAGGCGTCAAGGCCCTCCTCGAGCGTCGCCAGCACGCTCGAGATGTACCGCCGGTCCTTCTTCCAGGTCGCGAGCATGTTCTGAAGCGCCCGGCCCGCCCCGGGCTCATGGCATTTCTCCAGCAGCTTCGCCGGGGTGTCCTTTTCCTCGGTGTCGATCCAGCTGAGCAGCTCCTCGAGGGTGCGTTGGCCGTGGTTGGCGGCGAGCAGCAGCGGCGCGAGGTAGCGGGCGGCGGCCGGGCGCCAGTGCGGCTCGCGCTCGGCGCGAGTCTGCTCCCATCCGACCTGCATCAGCATCGCCGCTACCTCCCGCGCGCCCGTCCAAGTCCCGGACGCAGCGATCGGCGACCACGTCGTCGACACCATCCCGGTCCGACCGGTCGGGTCGAACACCTTCACCTCCCCCACCCGCTCCCGTGCGGCGATCGTCGCCTCCACGATGTCCGGCTTGATGCCGGTGACCATCGCAGGCCCCTGCCACTCGAGCACCGCGGGGATGACCATCGCCGTCGTCTTACCGGCGATCTGCGTCGGCCCCATCACCAGCGTTGACGCCCGCGCCTCGGCCGCGACCAGGCGTCCGTGATAGCGCCCGAGCGTCACCCGTCCACGCTGCGGGGCAGGCACCTGCAACGGTCCGAGCTCTCCTTCACCGGCCCATCTCGCCGCGCCCGGTACCTGCCCGCCCACCAGGCGATAGAGCAGCCAGCCGCCAGTCGCGCCGACCGACACCGCCACGATCACGCCCGCTGTCAACGCGGGCGCCATGTTCGCCGGTAGCCACCCCCGAACCCCGGCCGGCCACGCGGCCGCGTCGGGGTGTATGAACACCCGCCAGCACGTGTCGAGCAGTGCTTTCCACCCCAGCCCGACGGGATGCCCGCTCGCCAGTAGCCCGCCGAGCACACCGGCGGACTCGATTCCGGCGAGGATCGCGAGCACGAACACCCCCGCCGCAGCGATCCACACCAGCTCCCTGTCGGTCTTGCTGCTCGCGCTCATGGCCTAGCTCCCTGCCCGCTCGGCCAGAACCCCGCGGGTCTCCCCACCAGTCGCGCGCGGCATCTCGCGCACCCGTAGCCGCTCTGGCCAATCGCCCGGGTCCCCGCCCTTGATGCTCGAGGAGTGCCTCGCCCTGGCCCACCGCGCGCCGAGCTGCTTAACGAACAGTGCGGTCCCTTGCTCACGTGCCGCGCCCGCGAGCGCATCCACCCACTCAAGGTCCATCGGCCGCGAGCGCGGGCCCGACTCACCGCCGACGATCAGCCAGTCGATCTCGGTTAGATCGAGGTCGTATTCCGTTCGGTAGCGGCCGAACCCCTCGCACGCGTCGCACGCACCGAGCTCCAGCAGCCCGGTGCCGCCGCAGTCCGGGCAGGCGGGCCGGTCAACCAGTGGGCCTAGCAGCGGCTCGGCGCTGATGAAGCGCACCGCCGCCGGCGTCTGGCGGACCAAGTCGGCGCGGTGAACGAATCGGCGGTTCTCGATCGACACGCCGACCCACACATTCGCGAGCGGGAACTCACACCCGAACAGACCGCAGTCATCCCCGGGGAAGCCGCACGCGCCGGGAGCGACCTCAGAGCAGCAGGCGGCGCACATCGCCCGGTCGATGCGATCGACGACGCCCGGGTCGGTGAGGTAGTCGCGCATGCGTTCCGGGCGCTTGGTGAGCACCTGGAACGTGTGCCAGCTCGCCCAGGCCATCACGGCGAACACCCGGTCTACGAACTCGTCGGGGATCTCCTCATGGAAGAGGTCGCTCATCGAGTTGACGAAGATCACGCTCGGCTTGCGCCAGCGCAGCGGAAGGCTCAGCCGCTCAGGCCAGAGCCGTAAGTCGAACCCCTGCTCGTAAGGGTGGCCGGGAATGCCTCGCCAGCGCTCAGCGAACGTCTTGGCATAGCAGTGCGCGCAGCCCGGGGACACCTCCGCGCAGCCGGTGCTCGGGTTCCATGTGCTTGTCGCCCATTCGATGCTCGTCGGCCCGGGCATCTATCTCTCCCCGCGAGCGCCCAGCACCGCTGGCACCATCGCCTGAACGCCGAGCAGCTCCCTCGAGCGCTCCTCGCTGAGCTTTACGCCGAGGGCGCCCGCGACCTCCTGGCGCTGACGGACAGTCAGCGCGCCGACCTGACGTAGCTCACTGATCTTCCTGGCCTTGAGGAGCTTCTGAATCCGTGAGGGGCCGTACCGCGGGAGCCACTCGAGCCACCGGCCGATCGGCTCGCTTTCCAGCCAGGAAGGACAGCTCAACACCAGCTCGGCGAGGAGCACTTTTGCGTTCTCGGTCGACGCCGCTTCGATCTTGCGGCCCTCCGCGACGCGGCGTAAACGGACCTCGTTCGCGCGCTGTAGGGCCTTCTGCCACTGGTGCACTGGGGCTGACGCCGGCGGCGCCATGAGGGCGGTGTCCATCAGTCCTCCGTTGGGTTGACGTTGGTGCCCCAAAGGCGCCTAAAAGGGGGCATGGGCAGGGTGCTCACGAGCGGTCCCCCGCACCGACCGCGATCGTCTCCGGTGCCGTGCCGCCAGCGGCGCCGACGCCGCGCGCGGCACGGTGGCCCATCGCCTCGTCGGTCTGCACGAGCTCCCATTCCTCGGCCGCGAGGAGATGCGCGACGCGGAAACTGCGCTCCCCCAGCCGCCACAGCGCCTGATAGGCGGGGAGCTTGGTGATCAGCTTCCGCTCGGTCGATGAGAGCTCGAACGCGTGCCCGGTGACGTCCGCTTCGCTCTCAGCGACCCTGTACACCACACGGATCGCGCACTCCGACGCGAGACCTTCCGCGAGGCGCTGCACTCGTGATCCGGCGTCCCCGACCGCTGAGAGGTCAGACAGTCGGTGCAGCCCCAAGCCGTACTGGACGCCGGTGTCGCGCGCGAGCTTCAGCCCGGCGGTGTAGTACTCCGCGCTACCCGGAACCGCTAGCACCCGCCACGCCTCGTCGTTGATCCGCACCGTCTTGTCCACCTCGCCGCCAGTGCGGCGCGCGTGCTCGTGGCGCTCCTCGCGGCGGGCGTCAAGGAACGCGGTTGAGCAGATCAGCGCGATCGCGAGCGCCCGGTTCTCCTCGCGTCCCTTCGCATAGCGGCCAATCTGGCTGATGTCGATCGCGACCGCCTCGTTATCCCACACCTCCCGGCCCGCATCCGTCGGCGCGTCGAACATATCCCGCACCGGCCCGCGGGAGAGGTTCCGAAGCGCGTACATGCACTCCCGCAGCTCCATTCCCGCGTCGTGCTCTGAGATGTTCAGCTCGTCGGTCAGCGCGCGGGACGGGTCGCGGAGCTCCTCGACCAGGTCCGGGATCACGACCTCGCGCTCCGAGTGCGCTTGGTCGGCGACCTCGAGCGCGACGGACAGCCCGAGCTCCTCCGCGGGAGTCAGCTCGCGGCCGAGCATCGTCGCGGTGACGGCCTGCAGCAGGCTCTCGCGAGCCTCTGGCGACCCGACGCGCTCCAGCGGATTCAGGTGCACGCCGGGCTTGAGCGTCAGGGTGACGCCACCCATCGCCTCGATCACCTTGCGGTACTCGCCCTTCCGCTCGAATACCTCGATCCGCCGACCGAACACACGCTGGCGGAAGCACCACGTCTTCAACAGGCTCGACTTGCCGTGATCCTTGAGGCCGAGCACGAGCATGTTCGCGTCGTGCAGCAACCCCAGCGAGTACAGGTGCCACGGATCCAAAGCGAACGGCCCTGAGCCGTACACGTCACGGCCCACGAGCACTCCGGCCCGCCCGAGGCCCCCTTGCGCGACGAACGGGTACACCGCCTGCACGTGCGCGGTCGACGCGATGTGCCCGCCGCGCTCACCCGGACGCACCCAGCCGCGGCCGCTGGGCCGGCGATACGTGGCCTCCTGGGAGCGCTCGCGCTGCAACACGCGCAGTCCGTGCTCGCGTTCGGAGCGCTCGGCGCGGAACGCCGCCAACCATCCGACCCGGTCCCGCGCGGCCGTGCGCTCGCCCTCCCTTGCCTCAGCGCGCTGTTCACGGCGCGCCTGGGCGCGCCTGCCTCCTAAGCTCATCGCCGGTTCCTCACGCGAGACCTCGGCAGAGCGGGAGGCTGTAGGTGAGCGCTTCCTGCTGCTCGCCGTGCATCGGCTCGAGCCTGAGCCCAGCGGCGAGCGCGCGAGCCTGGATGCCGGCGAACTGAGCCTGGAGCTCTGAGAGGCCGTGCTCGACGGGAACACTGACCGTCACGAACCCGGCGAACTGGACCAGCGCGTGCCCGGAAGCGAGCTCGTGCTCACGCTCGCTGACGAACCCCTCGCGCTGGCGGTCCCTCGCGGTCGTCCGCTTCCCGATTCGCCGCCGCAGCCATCCCTCGGCGTTCGCCTCCTCTGACGCCCGCTCGGCTCTGCGCGTGGCGCTGGCCGGGCCCATCACGTCCATCACCATCGCGACGGTCCGGGTCCCCTGTGCGCCGCGGCCCATCAGCAGGTCCTGCATGAAGGTGGCGCGGACGTCGTGCTTGGGCCACTCCAACAGATGGCCGGTCATGTGCAGCGCCCCGTCGGCCCGCACATAGCTCCAGCTCGTCTCCCGGGCTCTCGGCCCGAACGACTCCGGCGCGATGCCATCCATCCCGGCGTGCTCACCGCGCTGGCGCTCCTGGCGCCCGAACGGATCGACCCCGTTACGAAGGATCGCGGCCAACCCCCGGACGGACGGAACCGCAGGATTACGCGCCCCGACCGGCCCGGCGCCCTGCACCCCGATCCTCGTCAGCTCGTCCACCAGCGTCGAGATCTGATCGCCGACCAACGCGAGCGCTCCGTCGCGGCCGCCGCCGAGCTGCTCGATCCGCCGCCTCGCGACCAGCCGTCGCGCGTCAATCTGCGCGGCGAGGAGCACCTCGTGATCGGTCGCGCCGTGCCCCTGCGCTGAGAGCAGCTGCCAGGTGGCGCGCAGCCCACGATCATCATCAGAGATATCCGAGCGTCGATGCTCGTGGAGGTACTGCACAAGCTCATCAGACCCCGGTGGAAGGGTCCGCTCATACCAAGCGATTCGCCTGATCGCCGACCCGTCGACCGAGAGCTGCGCCAGCAGCGACCCGTACGCCGCCAACAACGCCTCCTGCTCCTCGGGGCCGAGCAAAAAGAACGCGCGCGCCTCACAGCGAATAACCGCCGTGTACGTGCTTGAGCGCTTGTCATACGCGACCCCCAAAGGCACACCCCCAAACCGCCCAAGGGTCGTCTCGAGCAGCTCGATATCGGCGAGCTCGCCCGGGAGCGACACCGCCGCCTGCACCGGCTGCGGGTCAATCCCGGCAGCGGCTGAGAGCCGTATCAGGTGCCCCGCCCGGCCTTGATCGGAGCGCCAGCGGTCCGCCCCCATCCAGCGCGTGCCGCCGAACGCGACCGCGACGGGCACCCACTCAACGACGGTGTGCCCCGCGAACCGCACACCAACCAGAAGCACCGCAAGCGCGAAGTCGACGAGCACGAGCACGATCGAGACCGCTCCACCGGTCCGTAGCAGCGCCAGCGCCGCCAACCCCGCCACCGCCACTCCCATCCACTGGCTGCCGCGCAGCCCGAGCATCCAGCCCGCCTGCGGGTGAGGTCCAAACCGAAAACGCCGACCACCCATCACACATCCTCCTTCTGGTCACTTGCAGGCGGCGGACTCGTTGGATGCTCCGCCGGCTCGGGAACATCACCGCCACTCAGCGGCGGTGGACTGCTGCTCGGTGCGCGTGCCTGCCCGCCGGTGACATCACCCAGCTCGCCGCCCTGCGCCCCAGGAGGCATCGGCGGCACACCGGAAGCGCCCTCCGCCGCCGCGCTCCCCGAACCATTTCGTGACCCGCCGCTGCCGCCGTCGCCACCGCCGGTAAGCGAGGGGGCATACCCCCCGTATCCCGCCGCGGTATACGTTCGCGCGGCGCCGTGATCCCCAAGCCGCTGCCCCGCAGAGACAGCCGATCCCAACACTCCCGCGGCCGCCGACATCGGCCCCGCGACACGGCCCGCGGCCCCGCCAGCCCCAGATCCTGCGCTCCCGCTC
>DATCEM010000373.1:0-3009 GCA_036510175.1 Solirubrobacteraceae bacterium
CCCGGCGCCGAAGTCCTCGCGCGCCTTGAAGCCGAGCTCACGCTCGGTTCGCTCGGCGGAGGCGAACACGTGGCGGACGTCGCCCAGGCGGTACTGGCCGGTGACGAGCGGTCGCGGCGCTTGCGGGCCGGCCGCGTCGGCGAGGGCGTCGGCCATCTCACCAACGCTCCGGGGAGCGCCGCTCGCGACGTTGAAGGCCCCGGTCAGCGGCTCCTCGCGCGTGAGCGCGATCACGTTGGCGTGGGCCACATCTCGCACGTGAACGAAGTCGCGGAGCTGGCCGCCGTCCTCGAAAACCCGTGGCGGGGCGCCTGCGGCGAGCGCGCTCGCGAAGATCGCGGCGACGCCGGCGTAGGGCGTGTCGCGGGGCATGCGCGGGCCGTAGACGTTGTGGTAGCGGAGCGCCGTCACGGCGATTCCCGTCTCGCGCGCGAAGGCGAAGCAGAGATGCTCCTGGTGGACCTTGGTGGCCGCGTAGACGTTGCGGGGATCGAGCGGCGCCGACTCGTCGACGGGGAGCGGGTCGAGATCGCCTCCGCACACGTGGCAGCGCGGCGAGAAGCGGCCGAGCTCGAGGTCCTCGCGCGAGCGAGGCTCAGGCGCGACCTGGCCGTGGCGCTTGCAACGGTAGGCGCCCTCCCCATACACAACCATGCTGCTCGCCAACACCAGCCGCCCCCCGAAACCGGACTCCGCCAGCCCGCCGAGCAGGACTGCCGTTCCGAGATCGTTGTGGCGCACATAGTCGCTGACGTCACCCATGTCGATGCCCAGCCCCACCATCGCGGCCTGATGGCACACCGCGTCGACCCCCAGCAAGGCCTCCGACACGGCATCGCGGTCGGCGACGTCGGCCTGCATGAACTCGGCTCCGGGATTGAGGTAGTCGGGGGTGACCGCGTGAGCGGCGTCAAGGAGCAGATCGAGGACGCGTACCTCGTGTCCCTCATCCACCAGCTCGTCGACGATGTGTGAACCGATGAAGCCGGCGCCGCCGGTAACGAGGATCATGGCTTGGCAAATTACGGCATGAGGGGTAGCTCGGATCACGTATTCGGCCTTATTTCAGTCTCACTTAACTTTTTCGCGCGTAGGGTGCGGCGGGTGATCGACGTCATCCTGCCCGCGCTCGACGAAGCCGAGGCGCTTCCCGGTGTACTCGCGGCGATGCCGCCCGGGTTCGGGCCGCTGGTCGTCGATAACGGCTCGGTCGACGGGACGGCCGAGGTGGCGGCGCGTTGCGGGGCACGGGTGATCGTCGAGCCCAGGCGCGGCTTCGGGTCGGCCTGTTACGCGGGGCTCGTCGCCGCCCAGTCGGACATCGTCTGCTTCATGGACTGCGACGGGTCGCTCGATCCCGAGGAGCTGCCGCTCGTCGTCGGGCCGGTGGCGCGCGGTGCCAGCGACCTCTGTCTTGGGGCGCGCGTGGCGCGTGGGGCGGGCGCCTGGCCTTGGCACGCGCGGGTGGCGAACCGTGTGCTCGCCTTCGAGGTCCGGCGCCGCTGCGGCGTGGCCGTGTCGGATATCGGGCCGATGCGGGCGGCGCGCCGGGAGGCGCTGGTGGAGCTCGGGCTGCGCGACCGCGGGTTCGGGTGGCCACTCGAGATGGTGCTCCGCGCCGCGGCGGCGGGGTGGCGGATCGGCGAAGTGCCTGTCGCGTACGGGCCGCGGGCCGGCGGGCGCTCGAAGGTCAGCGGCAGCGCGCGTGGGACGTACCGCGCGGTGCGGGACATGGGGTCGCTGCTGGGGTAAGGGGCGGGCGCAACCGATCCGCCCCAGCCTTCGTACATGATTAGGTGATCCCCATCGCCACCGTCTTCGCCGGTCCCGGCAGCGTGCTGGCGCTTTGCGCTGCCGCCGTCGCCGTGCTCATGCTCATCGTGTGGGCGGTGAGTATCCGCCTGCGTGACGTGTCGATCATCGACCCGGTGTGGGGACCGGCGTTCGTCATCGTCGCGCTCGTCGCCGCGTTCGCCGGTCACGGTGACTCGGGCCGCCGCTGGCTGCTCTTCGCGATGACGGCCGCGTGGGGACTCAGACTGGGCGTGCACCTGACCCGCCGCAAGCTCGCCGAGCGCGGCGAGGAGGACAAGCGCTACGCCGCCATGCGCGAGCGCGAAGGTGATCGCTTCACGCTGTGGAGCCTGTGGGCGATCTTCGGCACCCAGGGGCTGCTCGTCCTCATCGTCTCGCTCCCGATCCAGGGCGCGGCCGACCGCCCAGCAGGACTCAGCGCGGCCGTCATTCCCGGCGTCCTCGTCTTCCTCGTCGGCCTCGCCTTCGAGGGGATCGGCGACGAGCAGCTGCGGCGGTTCAAGGCCGACCGAGCGAACCGAGGCCGGGTCATGGACCACGGACTCTGGCGCTACACCCGGCACCCGAACTACTTCGGCGACGCCTGCGTCTGGTGGGGCCTGTGGCTCGTCGTCCTTCCCGCCGGCGGCGTCTGGTGGACGCTCGTCGGGCCGGCGGTGATGACGCTCTTCCTCGTGCGCATCTCGGGCAAGGCGCTGCTCGAGCGCGACATGGCCAAGCGCCGGCCCGAGTACGCCGACTACATAAAGCGAACATCGGGTTTCTTCCCGCTCCCGCCGCGGTGAACGAGCGCGCGACACGTGAGGATGATGCCCCCGGCGGCTTCGGGGTGCACGAGACCCTCGACTCGCCTGCGCGCGAGCAGCACGCCTCCGTTTCCCCGGAGGTCCAGCTCTGCTTCGAGCAGCGCGGCAGCACTTCCGATCCCTTGGTTCTCCTCGTGATGGGCCTCGGCCTCGATCTCTGCTGGTGGCGTGACGCGTTCTTCTCCCGGCTCGCCGGGCGGGGCTTTCACGCAGTCCGCTTCGATAATCGCGACGTCGGCCGCTCGACCCACTTCCACGGCCCCGGCGTCTCGGCCCTGCAGTTCCTGCGGCGCACGGCAAAGCCGACCTACACGCTGGCCGACATGGCCGACGACGCGGCGGGCCTGATCGAGCACCTCGCGCCGCACCGGGGCGCCCATGTCGTCGG
>DATCEM010000374.1:0-6407 GCA_036510175.1 Solirubrobacteraceae bacterium
GAGCTCGGCGGCCACCGAGATCATGAATACGCCGCGGTCGGCGGAGACCTCGATGCGGGTGCGCACGCGACGGACGCCCATCACACGCCGCCCTTGGCTTCGGCGAAGAGGCGCGCACGCGGGTCGCCGTTCATGACCTCCGAGAGCCGGTCGACGGCCTCGCTCTCCTCGGGTGAGAGCGAGGCGGGCACGTCGATGACGAAGCGGTAGTGGATGTCGCCGCTGCCCTTGCCGCCCAACCGCGGTGGACCCTCGCCCCGCAGGCGCTGCACGGTGCCGTGCTTGGTCCCGCGCGGGACGCGCAGGCGCTTGGTGCCGTGGAGCGTCGGGACTTCGATCACCGCGCCTCGGATGGCCTCGGGAATGGTCAGCGGGACCTCGACCTCGATGTTCTCGCCCGAGCGCCTGAACACCGGCGAGTCGGTGACCCGGGTGATGACGTAGAGATCCCCGGCCTCGGTACCGCGGGTTCCCGACTCGCCCTTGCCGGCGAGCCGGATCCGGCTTCCGTCGCGCACTCCGGCGGGGATGTTGACGCGCAGGCGCTTGACGCTGCGCTGCGCTCCCGATCCACCACAGGTGGCGCACGGCTCCTCGATGATCGTCCCCGCCCCACCGCAGCGCGAGCACGGCTGGGAGATCGAGAAGATGCCCTGGCTTTGGGCTTCGACTCCGCGGCCGTTGCACTGCGGGCATACCTTGGGGCTCGTGCCCGGCTTGGCCCCGGTGCCGTGGCAGGTAGGACAGGGCTGCGAGGTGGGAATCGAGAGCGGGATCTGGGCGCCGTCGACCGCCTGCTGGAAGCTGAGCGAGACCTCGGTCTCGAGATCGCGACCGCGCGGCGCCTGTGGGCGCGCCCGCGTTCCGGCGCGGGCGCCGGCACCGCCGGCGCCTGTCGGGCTGCCCCCGAAGAGATTCGAGAGGATGTCGCTGACGCTGCCGCCGAACGCCCCCGGGTCGAAGCCGCCGGGCGCGGTGAACCCGAACGCTCCCGTGCCTCGGTCGTACTGCTTGCGCTTCTCGGCATCGGAGAGGACGTCGTGGGCCTGCGAGATCTCCTTGAAGCGCTCTTCGGCCTGCTTGTCTCCCGCGTTGCGATCGGGGTGGTACTTGCGGGCGAGCTTGCGGTACGCCTTCTTGATCTCGTCCTCGGACGCGTTCTTACCGACCCCGAGGGTCTTGTAGTAGTCGGGCTTGGCGGGCGGCATCCGCTACCCCGCGACGGAGACGCGCGCGGGCCGCAGGACGGCTTCGCCCAGTCGGTACCCGCGCTGATAGACCTCGATGATCGTCCCCGGCTCGGCTCCCGGTGCCGGCAGCTGGGCGACCGCCTCGTGATGCTGGGGATCGAACGGCTCGCCTTCGGGCGAGAACGGCTCGATACCCGCACGGCTGAGCGCCGCGAGCACCTCATCGTGCACGAGCTTAATTCCCGCGGCGAGCTCGCCGGCGGAGGTGGTGTCCGCCGCCGCGAGCGCGCGCTCGAGATTGTCGATCGCCGGAAGCAGCTCGCGGGCGAGCTTGCTGATCCCGCGCATCTGCGCCGCCGCCGCATCCCGCGCCGTGCGCTTACGGTAGTTCTCGAAGTCAGCCTGCGTCCGCCGCGCCAGATCGAGGTACGCGTCAGCCTGCTGGGCTCGCGCGATCAGCTGCTCGAGGTCGAGCTCGTCGGGCTCGACGGGATCGTCGGGATCGACGGGCGCGCCCACCAGCTCTTCCTCGCGCGAAGGCCCCGAACCGAGCGCGTCCGAGTCAGCCTCGGGGGCCGGGGCGCCGTCCGAGGCCACTTGCGTTAAGGGCGCTTGCGCCCCAGCCTCGGACGGTGCGGCGGCCCCCGAGGCTGCCGCTACGCCCGGATCATTGTTGTGGTCGAACTTCGACGCATCCCCCATTACTTGCCCTCATCCACAACCTCGGCATCGACCACGTCCTCAGCCTCGGCGTCGGCGTCGGCGCTGGCGCCGTTGGTCGCGGTGGCCCCGTCGCCGGCGGATGCCGCGGCCTCCTCCTGGGCGCGCTGGTACATCGCCTCGGAGACCTTATGGAAGGAGCCTTGCAGCGCCTCGGTCTTGGCGTTGATGTCAGCGGCGTCCTCGCTGCTCAGCGCCTCGCGCACCGTCTTGATCGCGGCCTCGATCTCCTCCTTGGAGTTCTCGTCGACCTGGTCGCCCAGGTCCTTGAGCTGGCGCTCGGCCTGGTAGGCGGCGTTCTCGGCGTTATTGCGTGCTTCGGCGAGCTCACGCAGCCGCTTGTCGTCGTCGGCGTGGGTCTCGGCGTCGGACACCATCCGCTTGATCTCGTCGTCGGAGAGGCCGGAGCCCGCCCGGATCTCGATCTTCTGCTCCTTGCCCGTGCCGAGGTCCTTGGCCGAGACGCTGAGGATCCCGTTGGCATCGATGTCGAAGGCGACCTCGATCTGCGGGATCCCGCGCGGCGCCGGCGGGATGCCGGTGAGCTGGAACTTGCCGAGTGACTTGTTGTAGACGGCCATCTCGCGCTCGCCCTGGAGCACGTGGATCTCCACGCTCGGCTGGTTGTCCTCCGCCGTGGAGAAGATCTCCGACTTGCGCGTGGGGATCGTCGTGTTGCGCTCGATGAGCTTGGTCATCACGCCGCCCTTGGTCTCGATCCCGAGGGTGAGCGGGGTGACGTCGAGGAGGAGCACGTCCTTGACGTCGCCGGCGAGGACGCCCGCCTGAATCGCGGCACCGACGGCGACGACCTCGTCCGGGTTGACGCCGCGGTGCGGCTCCTTGCCCGTGAGCTCCTTGACCTTGTCCTGCACGGCCGGCATCCGGGTCATGCCGCCGACCATGACTACATGGTCGATGTTCGCCGCGCCCTTGTCCTTGGCGTCGTCGAGGGCCTGCCGGACCGGCCCGATGGTGCGATCGAGCAGCTCGGAGGTGAGCTCGGTGAGCTTGGCGCGCGAGAGGCGCGTGTCGAGGTGCTTCGGTCCGCTCGAATCGGCGGTGATGAAGGGCAGGTTGATCTGGGTCTCCTGAGTGGTGGAGAGCTCGATCTTCGCCTTCTCGGCGGCCTCGTAGAGCCGCTGGAGCGCCATCGCGTCGACGCTCAGGTCGATGCCTTGGGACTTCTTGAACTCGGCCACCAGCCAGTCGACCACGGCCTTGTCGAAGTTGTCGCCGCCGAGGTGGTTGTCACCCGCTGTCGCCTTGACCTCGAACACGCCGTCACCGATCTCGAGCACCGACACGTCGAAGGTGCCGCCGCCGAGGTCGAAGACGAGGATCGTCTGGTCGGACTCCTTGTCAAGTCCGTAAGCCAGTGAAGCCGCCGTGGGCTCGTTGATAATCCGCTTGACGTCGAGACCGGCGATCTTTCCGGCGTCCTTGGTCGCCTGACGCTGATCGTCGTTGAAGTACGCGGGAACGGTGATCACCGCGCTGTCGACCGACTCGCCGAGATAGGCCTCGGCATCGGCCTTGAGCTTCTGGAGGATCATCGCGCTGATCTCTGGCGGGGAGTACTGCTTGCCTCCAGCCTCGACCCGCGCGTCGCCCCCGGGGCCGGATACGACCTTATAGGGGACGATCGACTCCTCCTCGCGCACCTCGGCCTCCTTGCGGCCCATGAAGCGCTTGATCGAGAAGACGGTGTTCGTGGGGTTGGTGACAGCCTGGCGCTTGGCGACGGTGCCGACAAGGCGCTCGCCGCCCGAGGTGAACGCGACCACGGATGGCGTTGTCCGACCGCCCTCCGAGTTCTCGATCACCGTTGGCTCGCCGCCCTCGAGCACAGCCATGCACGAGTTCGTCGTACCAAGGTCGATTCCGATGGTCTTTGCCATTGTCTATGTTGCTCCTGTCTGCCTAGCTTCTTCGTTGAAAATCTTAGTGAAGTTATAGCAGATTTGCCCCTTCGGCCAGGCGTGCGTCGCGTCCGTTTCAAGCGAAGGCGTCGGCGCTCGGGCACGTCCGCCGCAGCGCGCAGCCTGGGCAATCGGGCGATCGCGCGTGGCAGGTTCGCCGGCCGTGACGGAGCAGATTGAGATGGAACTCGAGCCCCTCGCCGGGCGGCGTGATCGCCAGCAGCTGATCGTGGAGCTCCTCGAAGGGCGCGCCCGGGCGCAGCAGGGCCAGGCGCATACCCACGCGAGAGACGTGCGTGTCGACGGGGACGTCGCGCATCCCGTAGGTGAACAGGAGCACGCAGGCGGCGGTCTTGCGACCCACGCCGGGCAGTGAGCACAGGTAGTCCTGGGCGTCGGGCACCGTGAGCTCGGGGAGCCAGTGGAGCGAGAGCTCGCCCTCGGCGGCGCTGTCGGTGATCGCGCGCAGGATCGCCTGGATCCGGGCCGACTTAACCTTCGAGATGCCGCCCGGGCGGATCGCCTCCTCGATCTCCTCCAAGGGGGCGTCGCGAACGGCCTCCCAGCTTGAAAACCGGTCGCGCAGGCGCAGGAAGGCGACGTCGCGGTTGCGGTCGTTGGTGCTCTGCGAGAGCACGGTGAGGATGAGCTCGGAGATCGGATGGCCGTGCGGCGGGGCGAGCGGGACCCCGTACACGCCGCGCAGGCGGTCGCGGATGGCGCGGACGCGCCGCGATGCGGGGCGCTTCCAGGGGGTGGTTTGCGCAGCCGGACGTTCGGGCGGGCGGGCCACCTAGGGCACCACTACTCGAGCGCGCCCCACCGCTCACACGCCTGTCCGGCCTCCTTGACCGCTTCGGGCAGCGCGGCCGCGACCGCCGGCGGGTAGAAACCGGTGCCCGCGAGACGCGCGAGCAGGACCCCGGTGAGCACGTCGCCGGCGCCCACGGTGCTCCGGACCTCCACCTCGGCGCCGGGGGCATCGGCGTCGAGCTCGCCGCGGAGGATCGCGCCCTCGGCCCCGAGAGTGAGGACCACGAGCCGGGCGCCCGCCTTGAGGATCGCCGAGGCCGCGCGCTCGGGGTCGGCCTCGCCCGTCATGAGCGTGGCCTCCGCCGCGTTCGCGCGCACGAGGAGCGCCCCGGGGACGCAGGCGTTCGCGCTCGCCGCGGCGTCGGCCCGTGAGGGCCAGCGGTGCAGGCGCAGATTGGGATCGAAGATCACTGGGCGGTCACGCTCGAGCGCTAGCGTGCGGGCCTGCATCGTGACCTCGCGCTCGGCCTGCCCCACGAGCGTGTTGGAGCTGAAGAAGAGGGCGTCGCACGCTTCGACGGCTTCCGACACGCGCGAGTCGAGAGCATGGACGACGGTGGCGATCCCGTCCCCGTAGATCTGATAGCGCGGCTCGCCTGCTCCGTCGATGGTGACCAGGGCCATCGGCGTGGGCGATCCGGGCACAAGCTCGAACCACCGCAGGTCGACGCCCTCATCCTCGAGGCGGTCGCGCAGCCACTCGCCCCAGACGTCCTGACCCGCGCCCCCGGCCAGGGCCACGCGGGCGCCGTGGCGCGCGGCGACGACGGCCACGTTGGCGACGGCCCCCCCGAACGCCGGGACGAAGGCGTCGACCTCGGCGACGTCGTCGACGGGCCGCCGACAGATCAAGTCAACGAGCGCTTCCCCGAGGCAGAGCGTGGTCATAGGCTGGGACGTTATCCTCGCCGCCCTAGTGCACGTCGACGAGCACACGATCGAGCTCGACGAGGGACCCGTCTTCTACCACAGCTCGCCCTATGAAGGCGACCCTGTCCTGTATCTGCACGGCTCGCCGACGAGCTCGGATGACTGGATTCCCTTTCTCGAGCTCACGGGAGGGATCGCGCCTGACCTCCCCGGCTTCGGGCGCTCGAGCAAGTCCGGTCACCTCGACTACTCGATGGCGGGCCATGCCGACTTCCTCGAGCGCTTCCTCGCTCACCTCGGCGTCGACCGGGTCAAGCTCGTCGCCCACGACTGGGGCGCGGCCGCCGGACTGGTGCTCGCGCAGCGCAACCCGGACCGGATTGCGCGCCTGCTCCTCTGCGACGCGACGCCGCTGCTCGACAGCTTCGAGTGGCATCGTCTCGCCCGCGCATGGCGGCTCCCGGTGATCGGCGAGTTCATCATGGGGGCGACGTCGCGCCGGATGCTCGCGCGCGGGCTGCGGCGTGCCTGCGTGCAAGGCGATGCGTGGCCCGACGCGCGCGTGAAACAGGTGTGGGACCAGTTCGACCAGGGAACCCAGCGCGCGATCCTGCGCCTGCACCGTGCCGCCGACCCGACGCGGCTTGCGGCAGCCGGCCTCGGGCTCGAGGAGCTCGACATGCCCACCCTCATCCTCTGGGGGGAGCGCGACCCGTGGCTCGGACCCGAGCTCGCGCACGGCTACGCGGAGCGACTCGCGCAGGCCGAGGTGGAGGTGATCGAGGACGCCGGCCACTGGCCGTGGCTCGACAAGCCCGAGCTCGTCGGGCGGGTCGCGGCGTTCGTCGACCCGAGCCGGCCGTGACCCTCGGGAGCAGCGGGCTGCGGCGGG
>DATCEM010000375.1:0-3674 GCA_036510175.1 Solirubrobacteraceae bacterium
CGTGCGGTTGACGATCGTCATCTGGCCGCCGCCGACCAGCTCCTTGTATTTGACGAGCGAGAAGTCCGGCTCGACCCCGGTGGTGTCGCAGTCCATGAGGAAGGAGATCGTTCCGGTGGGCGCGAGGACGGTGGCCTGGGCGTTGCGATAGCCATGCTCCTCGCCCGCCTGGACCGCCTCGTCCCACGTGGACCGCGCGGCGGCCAAGAGCTCGGAGTCAGCGCACGTCGCCTCGGGGATCTCGTACGACGCATCGCGGTGCATGCGCATCACCGCGTTGTGCGGCTCGCGATTCTCCTCGTAGTGCTCGTAGGGCCCGATCGCCGCGGCGACGCGCGCCGACTGCAGGTATCCGCGACCGGTCATCAGCGCGGTGATCGCCGCCGCCGTCGCGCGTCCCTCGTCCGAGTCGTAGGGCATGCCCTTCGACATGAGGAACGCGCCGAGGTTCGCGTAGCCGAGGCCGAGCTGACGGAAGCCGCGCGCGTTCTTCGTGATCGCCTGAGTCGGATAGCTCGACGGCGAGACCACGATCTCCTGGGCGAGCAACATGATGTCGACGGCGTGCTCGAAGGACTCAACGTCGAAGGTGCCGTCGGCGCGGCGGAACTTCATCAGGTTGAGCGAGGCGAGGTTGCATGCACTGTCATCGACGTGCATGTATTCCGAGCACGGATTAGAGGCGTTGATCCGTCCCGACTCCGGGCACGTGTGCCACTGGTTGATCACCGTGTCGAACTGCACGCCGGGGTCGGCGCAGCGCCACGCCGCTTCGGCGATCTCACGCATGAGCTCGCGCGCGGAGACCGGCTCGCCGACCGGCTCTCCGGTCGCGCGGGCGATGAGGTTCCATTCCTCGTCGTTCTCCACGGCGCGCATGAACTCGTCGGTTACGCGCACCGAGTTGTTCGCGTTCTGGTACTGGATCGAGTGGAAGCCCTCGCCGTCGATCGACATGTCGAAGCCGGCGTTCCGCAGCGCCTCCGCCTTGTCCTCCTCCTTGGCCTTGCACCAGATGAACTCGCGGATATCGGGATGGTCGATGTCGAGCACGACCATCTTCGCCGCGCGCCGCGTGCCACCGCCGGACTTGATCGATCCGGCCCAGGCATCGGCGCCGCGCATGAAGCTGACCGGTCCCGAAGCGGTGCCGCCCCGGCTGAGGGGCTCCATCGAGCCGCGGATCTTCGAAAGATTGATGCCCGAGCCGGAACCGCCCCGGAAGATGATGCCCTCCTTGGTGTTCCACTCGAGGATCGACTCCATGTCGTCCTCGACGCTGAGGATGAAGCACGCCGAGGCCTGCATCTTCGGGCTGCCCTCCGGATGCCACCCTACGTTGAACCACACGGGCGAGTTGAACGCCGCCATCTGGTGGAGCAGGATGTGCGTGAGCTCTGCCTCGAACGCCTCGGCGTCCTCCTCCGTGGTGAAGTAGTCGTGCTCGCGTCCCCAGCGCGCGATGGTGCCGGCGACGCGATCGATCATCTGCTTGACCGAGCGCTCCCGCGCGGGCGTGTCCGGCTGACCGCGGAAATACTTCTGAACAACGATGTTGGTCGCGTTCTGCGACCACGTCTTCGGGAACTCGACCTCGCGCTGCTCGAAGGAGACCTTGTCTCCGTGGCCGATGCGCGCGTCGCGCTGCTCCCACTGAACGGCGTCGAAGGGGTGCACGCCCGGCGTGGTGAAGTATCGGCGGATCGCGAGGGCTTCGGTCGGCTCTGGGTTCGGCCCGTGTGACGGGTCGACGGTGGTGTGGGGGGTCTGCGGGGTGGGCTCCATATCCGACCTGCTCCTCTGTGATAGCTAATTCCGCGTGCCTGGCCTCGCCTCCTATGGGGCCGGGGGGGCGTTGGACCTTGGCAGGTGCCCCGGACGGAAAGCTTGCGTCGAGAGCGGCTCTCGCGCGGTCGATCGAAGACGCGAGACGGACCCTTATTTTATCAAGGTTTGCGGCTCTTTTCGGACTCGGAGACACTCGGCCGCCGGGTGATTTCCCCGCACCCTGCGCCAAAAGCCGACGTTGTCCGCCTCGGGCCGTCCGCCGGCCGCCGGCCGCACCGCGAAGAGCACTCGACCGGCCCGCCGGCCCGGGCGGCGAGCGACGTGGCACGGGACGGTCCCGGCCCATGCTAGCGTCGCCGCGAATGGGCACGGTACAGCTCCGGGGCCCCGGCGACGCCGAGGCTGGGCACTACGGGGAGACCCCCTTAGGCACCCAGTTTCCCGGGTCTGACAGCGGCGCCAGTCGCGCGCCGAGCGCGCTCATGGTCGCCCTGCTCGTGCTCGTGCTCTACGCGGCGTTCGCTCACGGCGCCAATGCGGATCCGGCCGAGGCCCGGGTGCAGATCGGGCTGTCACTCCTCGCCGCCGTCGCTGGTGCCGCATGGCTGTGGAACGGGACGATCCGCGTCGGGGCGCGCTCGGCGATGCTCGCCGGCCTGGCGCTCCTGGCGGCGTTCGCCGTCTGGAGCGCGATCACCCTGCTCTGGAGCGTCGCTCCGAATCAGACCTGGCTCGAGCTCAACCGCGATCTCGCGTACGTGATCGTGCTCGCGCTCTCCATCGCCGCCGGGGCCTCGCACCGGCGGCCGGTGCAGACCATCGCGACCGGCTACCTGCTTGTCGCACTCGTGGTGACCGTGTACGCCCTGGGGCAGAAGGTCGTCCCCGGCCTTCATATCAGCGGACTCTTCGACCTCAATCAGACCGCCACCTTCGCCCGGCTCCAGGCGCCGCTGGACTATTGGAACGCGCTCGCTCTGTTCATCATCTTCGCCGTGCCGATCGCCCTGGTGATCGCCGTCGACAGCGCGCGCCCGCGACGGATGCGGATCGCCTCGCTGCTCGCGGTCGAGCTGATGCTCCTGGTGATCGGGCTGACCTACTCGCGCGGCGCTCTGATCGCGCTCGTCGTCGCCGTTGCCGTGAGCATCAGATTCGGCGGAGCGTGGCTGAAGACACTGGTGCTCCTCGCAGCGGCGGCGCTAGCCATGGTGCTCCCGCTGTGGATGGCGCTCTCCGTCCATTCCCTGAGCGGCTCGGGCATCTCATTGGGCGACCGCGAGGTGGGCGGGGCCGAGCTCGCGCTCGTGCTGCTCCTGTCGCTCCTGGCGCTCTTCGCCGCCGGACAGCGGCTCCTCGATCGCGAAGCGCACATCGCCCTCAGCCCGGAGCGGGCGCGGCGGCTGGCACGGCTGCTCCTCGCCGGGGTCGGCGTGGCCGTCGTGATCTTCCTCATCGCCCTGGCGTTCTCCTCGCGCGGGCTCACCGGCTCGATCGCTCACGCCTGGGACAGCTTCACCACAGCGCACACCACAGCGAACGTCGACGTTCCGAACATCTCGGTGAGCTCCGGGAATCGCTGGGTGTGGTGGCAGGAGGCGATCGGGGCATGGAGCGATCGGCCCTTCGGTGGGTGGGGCGCGGGATCCTTCGCGGTCCTCGACCCGCTGTACCGCATCAACGGCCATCTCTCCGTCCAAGACGCCCACAGCGTCCCGCTGCAATGGCTGGCGGAGACCGGGCTCCTCGGCGGTGTGCTCGCGATCGGCGGCTACGCGCTGCTCCTCGGCGGCGGCCTCGAGGCCACTCGGCGCGCGACCGGCATCGAGCGGGCGTTCGCCGCGGCATTGCTCGCCGCGGGCGTGGCCTACGCGATCCACGCCTTC